>JBFZAQ010000045.1:0-3892 GCA_041308885.1 Candidatus Omnitrophota bacterium
GCTGGATATCCTATATCAGAAACAGGATATTTATTCCGCCCAGTACGAGGGATTGTATTGCACCCCCTGCGAAACTTTTTGGACCCCGATGCAGGCCGCGGGGCAAATTTGCCCGGATTGCCGGCGGCCGGTAGAGAAGATCAGCGAGACCAACTTTTTCTTTAAACTGGCCAAATATCAAGATTGGCTTAAGGATCACATTAAGAAAAATCCCGATTTTATCCGCCCCGAGATCCGCCGCAACGAGGTGATTAGTTTTCTGGAGATGAATACTCTGGCTGACTTGTGTATCTCCCGGCCCAGAGAGCGTTTAAGCTGGGGCATCCCGCTGCCGTTTAGCGCGGGACATGTAACCTACGTTTGGTTTGACGCTTTGCTTAATTATATCAGCGCCGTGGGGACTTTTGATGCCCAGGGAGTTTATCAGTCGCGCTGGTGGCCGGCAGATGTGCAATTGATCGGTAAGGATATTTTGCGCCAGCACGCCATTTATTGGCCGATCATGCTGCATGCCTTGGGGATTGAGCCGCCCCGGACGGTGCTGGCCCACGGTTGGTGGATGATCGCGGATACCAAGATGTCCAAATCCCGCGGCAATGTGGTGGCGCCGTTGGATATGGTTGAACTTTATGGCCTTGACGTCTACCGTTATTTTTTGTTGCGGGATATCTCTTTCGGCCTGGACGGTAATTTTTCCGAGGAGGCCATTATTAAGCGCTATAATAGCGACCTGGCTAATGATTTGGGTAATTTAGTCTATCGGGTATTGACGATGGTGGAAAAATATTATCAGGGCGTAATTCCCGAGCTTAAAGACCCTCAAGATGAGCGGGCCCGGCAAATTCAGATGAAGATTAGCGGATTACCGGCCCAAGTCCTCGGCCAACTGCGGCCTGAGGCCGATTATAATTATAGCGCGGCATTAGAGAAGATTTGGGAATTGATCAATTTATCTAATAAATATATCGAAGATACCAAGCCCTGGAATCTGGCCAGAGAAAATAAGGCCGCTGAATTGTCCGGTTTTATCGCCTTGTTAGTCGCGGTTCTGCGCGCGGTGGCCGAGCAGTTGGCTCCTTTTATGCCCCGGACTTCCCGGCTGATCAACGAACAGGTCGGCGCGCCAACGATTGTTAAGGGTAAGCCCTTATTCCCGCGGCTGGAAACTAAAAAGCCTTAAGCCTTTCATGAGTAATCCTCAGCCAACAAGCCTGATTGATACCCATTGCCATCTGGATTTCCCCGAGTTTGACCTTGACCGCAGTCAAGTGATTGCCCGGTGTCGGCAAGAGGGGTTAAGCTTCATTATTAATGTCGGTGCAAGCGTTGCCGGCTCTGAGAGGTCTGTAGTTCTGGCCCGGGAAAATCCCTGCGTTTACGCCACTGTGGGTATTCATCCGCACGAGGCGGATTCCGTAACCGCAGCCGATATTACCCGGCTGCGGGAGTTATGCGGGGAAGCTAAGGTTACCGCTATCGGCGAGGCGGGGTTGGATTTCTTCAAGAATTACTCCAGCCAGGACAACCAGCGCAAATTATTCCAAGCCCAGATCACGCTGGCCCAAGAATTGAATAAGCCCTTAGTCCTGCATAGCCGCGAAGCCCAAAATGAAATATTGGCGATGTTAAGGCCGGCATTGCCGCTTAAGGCCGTGGTCCATTGTTTCTCCGGCGATGAATTATTTTTGGATGCTTGTTTGAAGCTTGGATTTCTGGTTTCTTTCACTTGTAATGTTACTTATAAAAAAGCGCAGAATCTGCGCGAGATGGTTAAGCGCGTGCCGCTTGAGCGGTTAATGCTTGAGACTGATGCCCCGCACCTTCCGCCCGAAGGCTGCCGGGGCCAACGTAATGAGCCGTCTTATGTGAAGATGTTGGCCGAATATATAGCGCAGCTTAAGGGTTTATCTTTTGAACGGGTAAGCCAGCAGACTACTCAGAACGCCCGAGAATTCTTTAATCTCCCATGAAAACAGATGTGGCGATAGTCCGGTGCAATGATTACGAAAGCTCCCGAGTCTGCGCGGCTGTCCGGCAGTCAGTTGAGTTTCTCGGCGGTATGCGGGCTTTTATAAAGCCGAAGAGCAAAGTCTTGGTTAAACCTAATCTGCTTATGGCCAAAGCGCCCGAGTGCGGGATTACTACCCATCCGGAAGTCTTGCGGGGGGTCATCCGGCTGCTTAAGGAGATCGAGTGCCGGATTTACGTCGGAGACGGCCCTAGTGTTTGGGGTAAGCAGATTATTAATGTTGATCGAGTTTACGAAGTCTCCCAGGCCAAGAGAGTCTGCGCCGAGGAGAATGTTGAGCTGGTTCAATTTGATCAGCGCCGCTGGAGGGGAAAGTTCCCCTTGAGCGTCTGGCTGGATACCTGCGATTATGTGGTTAACGTGCCGAAATTCAAGACTCACGATTTAACTCTGCTGACCGGGGCAGTAAAGAATTTATTTGGATTGGTTTCCGGCACTTATAAAACTGAGTTGCATAAAAAGCATTTTGCAGTGGTTGATTTTAGCTCGGTGGTGGTGGATGTCTACGAGCAGGTCAAACCTCAGTTGACCATAGTCGACGGGATCGTGGCTATGGAAGGCGACGGCCCGGCAACTAGCGGCGAGCTTAGGCAGCAGAATATTATCGTTTCCGGCGCGGATTGTGTGGCGGTGGATAGTGTCTTGGCGGCAGTGATGGGGATTAAGCCTCAAGATGTGCCGACTACTCAAGAGGCGGCGCGCCGCTCATTGGGCTGCGCGGATCTCTTTGCGATTAATATCATCGGTGAATCATTAGCCGCGGCAGCCACGCGGCCTTTTAAGCTGCCTACTACCAATTATAAGAAGAAACTTCCCGAACCGCTGATGAAGGCAATTGCCGGGTTGATCAAGTATTATCCTTATGTGCTGCCCAAGGCTTGTATACGCTGCGGAGCCTGCGTTGATGCTTGTCCTATGCGTTGCATCAGCCTAAGGCCTAAAGGCATAACTTTTGATTATCGAAAATGCATTGCCTGTTTTTGTTGCCAGGAGGCCTGCCCTGCGGCGGCGATCAAAGTTAAGAAGAGTTTTTTCGCGCGGGCTATAGGACTATAGTTATGTTCTGTGTAATGTGTAAAGTGTAATGTGTAATGTGTAATGTGGGTGTAATGATTCTATACGCCCGCATTACACATTACACATAAAACATAACACAAAAAAAGGGAGTCTGTATGTTTAAGCTTCGCACCATCGCCTGGAAAAACGGCAAAATCCGGTTTATCGACCAGACGCTGCTGCCGAATAAGCTTGAGTATATTCAGACTGACAACCTCAAGATTCTCTGGAGGGCGATCAAGACTTTACAGGTGCGGGGCGCTCCGGCCTTGGGGGCTGCCGCGGGCCTGGGCGTATATATCGGCATTAAAGATGTCCGGGCCTTGACCTTCGAGGACTTCAATTCTAAATTACAGGCGGTAATTTCCTATATCGCTTCTTCGCGCCCCACAGCCCGCAATCTCTTTTGGGGGCTGGAGCGGGTAGCGCGCGCCGCTCATCGTCATCGGCAAGAGCCGATTGCCCGGGTCAAGAAAGCGATTCTTAGCGAGGCGTTAGCGATTATCGAGGATGATCGCCGGGCCTGCCGAATAATGGGCCGTTACGGGGCGGCGCTTTTTAATAGCGCAGAGGGCGTCTTGACTATTTGCAACACCGGGATCCTGGCCACGATTGACTACGGAACAGCCTTAGGAGTCATTTATACCGCTTGTGCTCAAGGCAAAAAGTTCGATCTCTACGCTTGTGAAACCAGGCCGCTTCTGCAGGGGGCGCGCCTGACTACTTGGGAACTAGCCTACAACAAAATTCCGGTGACGCTTATATGTGATAGCATGGCGGCTGTTTTGATGAAGCAGGGTAAGATTA
>JBFZAQ010000046.1:0-3676 GCA_041308885.1 Candidatus Omnitrophota bacterium
TTTGGGGGACTGGTTCGCCGACCCGGGAATTTCTTTTCGTTTCCGATGCGGCCGAGGCGATTGTATTGGCTGCCCAGAAGTACAATAGGTCCGATCCCGTGAATATCGGCACCGGCTCAGAGATTTCGATTAAAGAATTGGCCGGTTTAATTAGCCGGTTGTGCGGTTTTACGGGTAAGCTGGTTTGGGATACCTCCAAGCCCGATGGCCAGCCGCGGCGCGCGCTGGATACGTCCCGGGCAAAAAAAGAATTTGGATTTAAGGCGCAGGTATCCTTGCCGGAAGGATTGGCTAAAACTATCGCCTGGTATAAAAAGCAGGAGCCGGAATAAATGCCGAGAAATAAAAAAAGCGTGTTGGTGACTGGGGCGGGCGGCTTTATCGGGTCGCATTTAGTCGAGGCGTTATGCGGCCAAGGATATAGGGTTAAGGCCTTTGTCCGTTATAATTCGCGTAACCACTGGGGGTGGCTGGAGGACTTGCGGCAGCCTAAGGGCCTAAGCGTAATCAGCGGAGATATCCGTAATTATGATACGGTGATTCGGGCTATGGAAGGAGTGGAGATTGTTTTTCATCTGGCGGCATTGATTGGCATCCCTTATTCCTACAGCTCGCCGGATTCCTATGTCGATACTAATATCAAGGGGACGTTGAACATCTTGCAGGCAGCCAGGGAATCAGGAGTTGCCAGATTGGTGCATACTTCGACCAGCGAAGTGTACGGAAGCGCCCAAAGCATACCGATTAGCGAGACTCATCCGATTAACCCGCAATCTCCCTACGCGGCTACTAAGGCGGCGGCTGATTTTCTGGCCCTATCGTTTTATCGCTCATTTGATTTGCCGGTGGTTATTGTGCGGCCATTCAATAACTATGGCCCGCGGCAGTCCCTGCGCGCGGTGATCCCCACAATCATCGCTCAGATTGCCGGCGGCAGCCGCAGCTTGAGCCTGGGGAATACCGCTCCCACCCGGGATTTATTGTACGTTAAAGATTCGATACAGGGGTTTATCGCCGCGGCTAGATCCGGCCGGGCCGCAGGCCGGGTTATCAACCTGGGGACAAATTCCGAGATTGCGATTGGGGATTTGGCGCATTTAATCGCTAAGATTATGGGAGTTAAGATTAAGATTAAGCGGGATCAACAGCGGGTCCGGAAAGAGTCCAGCGAAGTACAACGCCTGCGCGCGGACACCCGGGAAGCTAAAGAGTTGTTGGGCTGGCAAGCCCGTTATCGCCTTGAAGACGGATTGCGGGAGACTATCTCATGGCTGCGGCGAAACGCCGTCAACCGCAAGTCGGATTTATACCATATTTAATATGATGAATATACCGCTTTGTGAGCCGAATATCGGTATCGCCGATTGGCCGTACGTCAAGCAGAGCCTTGCTTCCGGCTGGGTATCCTCGGCCGGAAAATTCGTCGGAGAATTTGAGGATGCCGTATGCCGCTATACCCAAGCTAAGCATGCGGTGGCCTGTATTAACGGCACCAGCGGCCTATTTATCGGTTTAAAGGTCTGTGGGGTGGGTCCGGGGGATGAAGTGATAGTGCCGACGTTGACCTTTATTGCTCCGGTAAATGCCGTGCGCTACCTGGGAGCTGAGCCGGTCTTTATGGATTGCGATGATTATCTGAACCTGGATCCGCAGAAGTTGCGGGATTTTTGTCGTAATGAATGCGTGCTCACCAGGCGGGGTTTACGGAATAAGAAGACTGCCAGATTAATTAAAGCGGTTGTCCCGGTGCACATCTTCGGTAATCCCTGCGATATGCCGGCAATTAGGGCTATCGCCCGTCAGTACCGTTTAAGAATAGTTGAAGACGCGACCGAGAGCCTTGGTTCGCGTTATACGACCGGGGAATTGAAAGGAAAGTTTACCGGGACTATCGGGGATATCGGAGTTTTTTCTTTTAACGGCAACAAGATTATTACCGCGGGTAACGGCGGCATGATCGTAACCAATCGGCCCAGATACGCGCGTTTGGCGCAATATTTGGTGAATCAGGCTAAAGACGACCCGGTGCGTTATTTGCATTATAACGTGGGTTATAATTTTCGTCTCTCCAGCCTGAATGCGGCGCTCGGACTGGCTCAACTGAAGCGGATCGAAGAGTTTATCCGGATCAAGCGGAAAAATTATGCCGTTTATTCCGACCGGCTGTCAGCGCTGCCCGGAGTGGCAATTCTGCCGGTGCCGGAGTATGCCCGCTGCAACTGCTGGTTTTATTCATTGCAGGTTAAGGCCGCCGAATTCGGGATGAGTTCCGGGATGGTCCTTAAGGAATTTCTTAAGCGCGGTATTCAGGCCCGTCCGGTTTGGCAATTAAACCATGTCCAAAGGCCTTACCGTAAGAATCCGGCCTATAAGATTACCAAGGCTTGGTCTTTTTTGCGGACAGTCGTTAATATCCCCTGCAGCACTAATTTAAAGATCAGTCAAATCGACTGCGTGGTTGCGGTGCTGCGTAATCTGGCAAGCTAATGGATAAATATAAATCGATCATTATTCGGCCCCAAGCGACCATCAAGGATGCCTTGCGCCAGATGGATTCGGCGGGGTATAAGACATTGTTTGTAACCGATGATTCCGGGCCCTTGCTGGGCTCGGTTACCGACGGGGATATCCGGCGTTGGATCCTTAAAGGGCGTAATCTTAAGAAGGCGGTTTCCCAGGTTATGAATCGTAAACCGGTTTATTTGCGGCCCGGCTATTCCCGGGAAGAGGCCAGGACGCAGATGGTCTCGCGGATGTTGGAATGTATTCCGGTCATCGATGAAAAAGACGCGATCGTTTCGGCAGTCTGGTGGGTGGACCTTTTTGAGTCGAAGACGGCGCGCCGTAAAATCAGGAATATGCCGGTAGTGATTATGGCCGGCGGGGAGGGCAAGCGCCTATCGCCGTTTACGCATATTTTGCCGAAACCGCTGGTGCCGCTCGGGGATAAGCCGATTATCGAGCATATCTTGGATAAGTTTTGTGAATACGGCTGCCGGAATTTTTATTTATCGGTTAATTATAAAGCTAAAATCCTTAAGGCTTATTTTGGCGATCTGGATCACGCCTATAATATTCAGTACATTCAGGAGGAACTGCCGCTGGGGACAATCGGCAGTTTATATTTGTTGAAGAACGCGATTAAATCGGATTTCTTCGTCAGTAATTGCGATATTCTCATTGAGGCCGATTACTACGATATGGTGCGATTTCATCAGGAACGTAAGAATGACATTACCATCGTGGTCTCGATGAAACATTACGTGATTCCTTATGGGATCTGCGAGATTTATAACGGAGGCACGCTAAGAGAGATCCGCGAGAAGCCGGAGTATGATTTTATGGCTAATACGGGATTATATATTTTTAACAAGGAGGTTATCGCGGATATACCTCATAAGTGCCGGTATAATGTCACGGACCTGATTAATGATTATATCCGCAAGGGCAATAAGGTCGGTATCTATCCCGTTTCCGAGAAGTCCTGGATTGACATCGGGCAATGGGAAGAGATGCAGGAAGTGATTAAACGTTACGACAGATAGTCGATGAAAAAGATTATTTTAATTGGCGGCGGGGGGCACTGTAAGGCGGTCATTGAGGCGATTGAGCGGGGGGGAGAATTCCGACCGTGCGGGATCATTGATCTGCCGGCTAAAGTCGGGCAGTCAATTGT
>JBFZAQ010000047.1:0-10889 GCA_041308885.1 Candidatus Omnitrophota bacterium
GCTAAAGCCGCTGTTAAACAAAAGAGAAGAACGGCGATCAAAGATGCAATACTGCGCATAACGCTCCTCCTTCTACCCTAGAAAATCTTTTTGCTAAAACCTACAACCTAACACCTAAAACCTACTTCTTCATCCACGGCATCATTTCGCGTAACTCTTTCCCCACCTTCTCGATCTGATGCTCATCGCCGGCCTTGATTAATCTATTAAAATTCGGCCGGCCAATTTCATTCTCCTGAATCCACTCTTTGGCAAACTTGCCGTTTTTGATTTCTTTAAGCATTTTCTTCATGGTCTTACGGGTCTTCTCCGTGATAATCATCGGGCCGCGGGTCAAATCGCCGTAACAAGCGGTGTTGGAAACTCTCCGCCGCATTCCGCTGATGCCGTATTCCTGAATCAAATCGGTGATCAGCTTAAGCTCATGCAGCACTTCAAAATAGGCAATCTCAGGCTGATAACCGGCTTGGATCAATGTATCAAACCCGGCCTTGATTAACTCGGTTACGCCCCCGCATAATACTGCCTGCTCGCCAAATAGATCCGTTTCGGTCTCCTCTTCAAAGGTGGTCTCAATAACCCCTGCCCGCGTAGCCCGGATAGCCTTGGCGTAGGCTAAAGCTATTTGCTTGGCTTCGCCGGTGGCATCCTGGTATATGGCCACCAGCGAGGGTACGCCTTTGCCCTCTTCATACATCCGGCGCACTAAAGCCCCCGGACCTTTGGGCGCTACCATAAACACATCCACGTTCTTCGGCGGCTTGATCTGTTTGAAACGGATATTAAAACCGTGCGAGAAACAAAGGGCCTTGCCTTTCTTCAAATTCGGCTTGATGCTCTCTAGATAAACCTTAGCCTGCACATGGTCCTGGGTCAATATCTGGATAATGTCGGCGGCCTTAGCGGCCTCGGCTGCGGTTACCGGAACAAAGCCGTCTTTTTTGGCCTGCTCAAAATTGGGCGTTCCCTCCATCTCCGAAACCACAACCCTAACTCCGGAATCCTTAAGGCACAAAGACTGCCCGCGGCCTTGGATACCGTAGCCGATGATAGCGATGGTCTTGTCTTTGAGAATTTCCAGATCGGCGTCGTTATCGTAGTAAATTTTAGCCATGGTAACTCCTTTGTTATTTTGTATTCTGCCACCCGAGTTAATGACCAATAACCAAATCCCAAATCCCAATGAATCACCAATGACCAATGTCCAATTGGTAATTGGTGATTGGTAATTCATTGGGATTTGGAAATTGGGATTTGGTCATTATCACTCTATCCCTATCGCCAGCCTCCCCGTCCGGGCCAATTCTTTAACTCCGAACTGGGCCAGCGCTTCGATTAGCTGTTTAACCTGATGCTGATCGCCTACTGCCTCAATAATCGCGGATGTGCCTTTCTGCTGGGCGATCTTAGCCACAAATTTCTTAACCACCCTGGCTAAAACTGCCTTATCCTTAGCGCGGCAGGCCACCTTGACCAAAATCAGCTCCCGCTCAACGTGCTCCTTCTTGGTGAAGTCAGTCACCGTAATCACATCAATAAGTTTATTCAACTGTTTCTTGACCTGCTCCAGGACACCCTCATCTTTGGCATCCACGATAATAGTCATATAGGAAATCTGAGGATCCAGCGTCTCGCTGACCGCTAAGGAAGCAATATTATACCCGCGCGCGCTGAACAGGCCGGAGACGCGGGCCAGGACGCCGAATTTGTTCTCCACTAATACTGATATAGTATGTCTCACGTTAGGTTTTAGGTTTTAGGTTTTAGGTTTTAGGTTTTAGGTATGAGCGATATATTTTTTTCTTGCTACAACCTATAACCTACAACCTAACACCTACTCCACATCTGCTCCAATTTTACGCCAGCCCCTCAATCATCCGATTCAACGCCTCGCCCGCCGGAACCATCGGGAATACATTCTCTTCCGGCTCGATACGACAGTCCACAAAAACCGGTTCATCCAAAGCCAGCATCTTCTCAAGCGTTGGCCGCACTTCTTCTTTTTTAGTTACCCTCATCCCGATTGCCCCGTAGCTCTCAGCCAACTTAACGAAATCAGGGCTAGTGATCTCTACCTGGGAATAACGCCGCTTATAAAAAAGTTCCTGCCATTGCCGCACCATCCCTAAATAGCCGTTATTCAAGATGATCACCTTAACATTGATTTTATTGGCTACACAAGTAGCCAGCTCCTGGATATTCATCTGAATGGATCCGTCTCCGGCTATACAAACCACGGGTTTATCGGGACAGCCCATCTTAACCCCCATTGCCGCCGGAAATCCAAAGCCCATAGTCCCTAAGCCGCCGCTGGAAATATAGGTGCGGGGATGGATATAATGATACCATTGACAGGCCCACATCTGGTTCTGGCCAACCTCGGTTGTCAGCACGGCTTCGCCCCGGGTAAGATCATACAACTGCTCGAGGACATATTGAGGCTTAATCTTACCGCCATCGCTATAACGTAGCGGGGATTTCTTTTTCCACCCTTCGATAGTCTTAAGCCAATCAGCCGTATCCGGCGTTTTCTTGATCTCTTCGCTAAGCTGACCGAGGATATTACGCGCATCTCCTACGATTGGGATATCAACTTTCACATTCTTGCTGATCGAAGAGGGATCAACATCGATATGAATAACTTTGGAACGTAAAGCAAAGGCATCCAGCCTTCCGGTCACCCGGTCATCAAAACGAGCTCCCACCGCGATAATCAGATCAGCCTCCATTATGGCATGATTGGCGTACGCGGTACCATGCATCCCCAGCATCCCTAGCGACAAATGATGCGTCCCCGGAAAGGCGCCCAGGCCCATCATCGTCATAGTTACCGGGATATTCAATCTCTCCGCCAGATTCTTTAATTCTTGATGCGCGCCCGAAGTAATGGCCCCGCCGCCAACGTAAAGAATCGGTTTTTTGGCCGCAGTTATTAGATGGGCGGCTTTCTTAATCTGGCCGGGATGGCCGAAAAGTGTGGGCTTATAACCGCGGATAGAAATCTCCTCGGGCCAGATAAACTCGGTATCGGCAAGCTGCACATCAGAAGGAATATCAATCAATACCGGGCCGGGCCGGCCGGTTGAAGCGATATAAAAAGCTTCGCGCACAATCCGGGCTAAATCCTTAACCTCCTTAACTAAATAATTGTGTTTGGTTATGGGCCGGGTAATGCCGGTGACATCGGCTTCCTGAAAAGCATCGTTACCGATAAGAAAACTCTTCACCTGTCCGGTAATGGCCACCAGGGGAATCGAATCCATGTAGGCAGTAGCAATACCGGTGGTTAAATTGGTTGCGCCCGGGCCCGAAGTTGCCAGACAAACTCCCACCTTACCGGTAGCCCGTGAATAACCGTCGGCGGCGTGGGCAGCCCCCTGCTCATGACGCACGAGTATAAATTTAAGATTAGCATCATAAAGCTTATCCAAAATAGGCAGGACCTGGCCCCCGGGGTAACCAAAGAGCACCTCGACACCTTCCCGCTTCAAACACTCAATTAATATTTGCGCGCCGGTCATAATTTCGTTCCTACGAATTATTAATCGATGGTCTATAGTCTATGGTCAATGGTCAATAGTATTTTTTATGAACTATAGACCATCGACTATTGACCGTGTTATTACTCTAAAATCGCTCCTTTATCCGCCGAACTTACCAACTTCGCATACCGCGCCAAATACCCGGTTCTAATCTTCGGCGGCACGGGCTTCCACCCCTTAAAACGCTTGGCAATCTCAGCTTGGCTAAGTTTAACTTCAATTTTGCGGTTCGGTATATCTAGGCTTATTATATCATCATCTTTTAAAATAGCAATCGGCCCGCCGGCAGAAGCCTCCGGAGACACATGGCCGATACAAGGCCCCTTGGTCCCGCCGGAGAACCGGCCGTCGGTTATCAACGCCACCGCATCGGCCAATCCCAGGCCCACGATAGCCGAGGTCGGCGCTAACATCTCCCGCATGCCCGGCCCTCCCGAAGGGCCTTCATAACGAATAACGATCACCTGCCCGGCCTTGATCTGATCGCCCAGAATTGCCTGCATCGCTTCTTCTTCCCGATTAAAGACCCTGGCCCGGCCTTGGAATTTCATCATTTTTGGGTTTACCGCCGCTTGCTTGACTACCGCCCCGTTAGGAGCCAAATTACCAAACAATATCGCAATACCGCCTTGGGCATGATACGGCCGGTTAAGGGGCCGGATCACTTCGTCGTCATCAATGCGGGCAGAATCAATAATCTCAAAAGTTTTCAGACCCGACACGGTAGGCTGATTATTAATCTGCGGCTTTAAACGCTTCAACACCGCCGGGATCCCGCCGGCATATTCCAGATCTTCCATAAAATAAGGGCCGGCCGGTTCAATATTGCTGATATGCGGCGTCTTTTTACCGATAAGGTCAAAGGTCTTGAGATCCAGCGCGACATCCGCTTCATGAGCAATAGCCATTAAATGCAAAACCGTGTTGCTGGAGCCTCCTAATGCCATATCCACGACAATGGCATTATGCAGCGAGTCTTTGGTAATAAGGCTGCGCGGCAGGATATTCTTTCTCACTAATTCCACGACCCGCTCGCCGCTATCTTGGGCAATACGGCGCTTCTTGGCCGAGATCGCCAGCGCCGTCCCGCATCCGGGGAGAGACATACCCATCGCCTCAATTAAACAAGCCATAGTATTAGCAGTGTATAAGCCCTGACACGAGCCGGCCCCGGGGCAGGCTTCCATTTCCAAACAAGAAAGCTCTTCTTTAGTGATCTCACCTTTCTTAGCCCTGGCCATGGCCTCAAAGGTATCATGCACAAAAGCCAGCTTACGCACTTTGTACCGCCCGGAGAGCATTGGCCCGGCAGTGACTATTATCGCCGGGATGTTCAAACGGGCTACCCCCATCAGCATTCCGGGAGTGATCTTATCGCAATTAGTCAGGCAAACAATACCGTCTAATTGATGGGCGTTACAAACCGTTTCAATAGCGTCGGCGACGATCTCCCGCGAGGCCAAAGGATAGCACATCCCCAAATGCCCCATGGCGATCCCGTCGCAGATCCCGGGAATGCCGAAAAAGAACGGCACCCCGCCGCCATAACAGATCCCGCGTTCAATGTAACGCTCCAGATCCCGCATCCCGATATGGCCGGGAATAAGGTCGGTAAAAGAAGTAGCCACTCCGATAAAGGGACGGTCTAAATCTTTTCTCCCTAAGCCGGTCGCGTGTAATAACGCCCGATGCGGGACTCGCTCTAAGCCTTTCTTGATGATATCAGAACGCATATTGACCTCCGTGAAATAAATCTCTGGGTGTCAAAGTGTCAAGGTATCAAAGTATCATTAGTGGCTTGACACCATGACACTATGACACACTTGAATTTTTCGGCTACTGACACCCATCAGTTCTCTATCCGCGCTAGTCAGCCCCTTCTCCATCATGCACAACATCTGAGGCGTCTTTACGCTTGCGCATAATCACCCGCTTAAGCGCGACGGTTTTATCCACTAATTGGCGCTTATTAATCATATTCAACTGCTTAAAAAGGAACTCAAACTTAGCTTCGATATCCTGAGTTATGGCGTCGCGCACATCTTGCGCTAACCCCATAATTTCTTTCTTGAACTGCCCCAGGGCTTTCTTGCGGGTAGTATAGAAAAATTGCTCATCGGTCTGGCCGTCTTTGCGCTCGCCGGCGGAATTGACTTTCAGCCACTCATACATCTTAGCCCGCAATTCAACGGGGAAATGCTTGCTATCATACATCATATTCTGAAATTCAGTCGCCAGATGAACCTCGGCCGCGTCGCACTCGGCGAATTTATGAAATGCCTCCGGCGGTAAAGTTGAGGCGCCATGCTGAACCGCGCCGGCCATGCCGAATTCTTTCCTCGCCAGATCAGAAAGCACTCTCAGTGTTTCGAAATCAAGCTTAACCTGCGCGATTGATCCGTCGGGAAGCACTACGCCGCCGTGGGAAGTGCCGGTTTGGACGGATATTTTGCTGATCCCGGTCAAGCCCTTACGCAGCCGCTCCTGATACCCCTCCATGAAAGCGCGCAGATCTTCAGGGGTAGAATTCTGATGCCCGACTTCGCCGATCTCGCCGCCCACAGATACCGTAATCCCCCTGGGCTCGATCCGGCGAATAAATTGAGTCAGCTTAGCGCAGGCTTCGTAATTATCTTTTTGCTGCTGTTTAATCTTCGATTTCGATAAGTCTACCACCGTCGAGGAATCAATATCGATATTGTAAAATCCGGCCCCGATAGCCTCGCTGATTATGGCCTGAATACCTTCCAGCTCCTTCACGGGATCTTCTTTGTATTTCTTGGCATTGACCTGAAAATGATCTCCCTGGATGAATACCGGGCCTTGATAATTTTCTCTGATTGCCGCGGCTAGGATCACCGCAGCGTATTCAACCGGCGGCTGGGCGGTATACCCCATCTCGGACTTAGCGATCTCAAAGATAAAAGCTCCGGAATTATTCCGCCGGGCTACCCGAAATATCGCCCTAGCCAGATCATAAGTCATACAGCGAAGATTGATCGCCGGAACAGTGAACCCGCCGAACTCGCCTTTTCCTCGAGCGATATAAAAATCATGGATACTCGAGGCATAAATGCCTTTCTTGTAGGCCATATCGGCGATCTTCTTGGCGATTGTCTTTTTGAGGCCGGAGTCATCGCTCATGATCAAGCCCATTACGATTTTGTCAATGTCTAGTGGTTTTCTCCCCATTAGTAAAATCCTCCTACAATGTTGTTTTGTGTAATGTTTTATGTGTAATGTGTAATGCGGGTTGAATGCAAAAAAATGTGTAATGAAGAAACAAATAAATTAATTTTTTTCATTACACAATTATCCATTACACCCACATTACACATTAAACTTTACACATTACACAGAACGAATTAAATAACTTACGTCAACACCTTGACCAGCTTATACCAATTCTCGATATCCAGCTTCTTTTTCTGAATGGCTACTGCAAACGGCACGGTAATAATCTTACCGTTTTCCACCCCGACGGTCTTATCGGTCTCCCCGGCCAATAATCGTTCAACTGCAGCATTACCTAAGGTAACCGCCAATGTGCGGCTAAGCGCCGTAGGCCTACCTCCGCGCTGGACATGGCCCAAGACTACTGTGCGCGTTTCCAAGCTGGTCAACTCAGTAATCTTCCGGGCAATCTCCTCGCCACTGCCGGCTCCTTCCGCCACCAGAATTATCCAGCTAATCTTGCCGCGGATATTCCCCTGCACAATATCGTGACACATCCGCTCAAGGTCACACGGAGACTCAGGAATAATCGCGTCTTCGCATCCGCCCGCCAGGGCCACTTGCAACGCTATATATCCGGAATCGCGGCCCATAACCTCGACCACAAAAATACGCTCCATAGATGTGGCAGTGTCGCGGATATTATCAATTGCTACCAATGCGGTATTGACCGCCGTATCCGAGCCGATAGTGAAATTCAGGCCGTTAATATCATTATCGATCGAGGCTGGAATTCCAATACAAGGCACCTTATACCTCTCATAAAAAACATGCGCCGCGGTAAACGTACCGTTTCCGCCGATAGCAACGAAACCGTCAAGACCAAACTTTTGTACGGTTTCATAAGCCCGACGCTGCCCCTCTTCAGTATGAAACTCCTGGCAGCGCATGGTCTTTAAAATTGTGCCGCCTTGGTTAATAATCCCCGATACCGAACGATGATCCAGGGTCCTCAGTTCCTCATTGATCAAGCCCCACCAGCCGCGCAAGACACCGACTACTTCGACTTTACGGGTAACTGCCGTACGCACCACGCTGCGGATGGCCGCGTTCATCCCCGGGGCATCACCGCCGGCTGTGAGAACTGCTATACGCTTCATATATATTAAGCCTCTGCAAGTTAAATCGCATATCAGAATATCAGCATATCAGAGGGTAGAATATCAGAAAACCAGCATATCAGTAATAACTTTTATCTCCTAAGTAAATACTCCGGCTTTTAGACTGATATCCTGATAATCTGATAACCTGCCTACTGATTCTCTGATAGACTGATATCCGCTCCTAACTTCTTATAGCTCAATGCCTACGTCCCGACTTCCCAGCTCGACAGATACTTCTCCTGCTCTTTAGTAAGCTTGTCAATAGACATGCCCATAGATTCCAACTTTAACCGAGCGATGTTTCTATCGATGTCATCGGGAACCTTAAAGACGATGTTCTTTAATTTCTTATGGTTCTTAGCCATATATTCAGCGCTTAAGGCCTGATTGGCAAAAGACATATCCATGACTGAGGCCGGATGCCCTTCAGCTGCAGCCAGATTAATCAGCCGGCCTTCACCAAGCAGATAAATCCGGCGTCCGTCTTCCAAAATATACTCATCGACAAAATCACGAATCGCCTTCTTGGCCTTGCTCAACTTCTCCAATGCCGCAATATCGATCTCCACATTGAAATGCCCGGAATTAGCGACGATTGCCCCGTCTTTCATCGACGCGAAATGCTCCTTACGGATTACCCCGATATCCCCGGTAACCGTAACAAAGACATCGCCGATCTTAGCGGCATCCTTCATCGGCAATACTTCATAGCCGTCCATGAGCGCTTCCAAGGCCCGTAAAGGGTCGACTTCACAGATGATGACCCGCGCGGCCATACCCTTAGCGCGCATGGCGACACCTCTACCGCACCATCCGTAACCGCAGATCACGAATGCCGCTCCCGCCAAGAGCTTATTCGTCGCGCGGATAATACCGTCGACGGTCGATTGGCCCGTCCCGTACCGATTATCAAAAAGATGTTTAGTCCAAGCGTCATTAACCGCGATAATCGGATAGCGTAGTTTACCTTGAGCGGCCAGCGCCTTTAAACGGATAACGCCGGTAGTCGTTTCTTCGGTTCCCCCGATTATATTGCCGTATTCGGCTGCCGGGCTCTGATGGATGGCGCTGACTAAATCCGCGCCGTCATCCATGGTGATATTCGGTTTGGGTGCCAGCACTGCCTTTAAATGCTCGTAGTAAGTCTTGGTGTCTTCCCCCTTAATGGCGTAAACCGCTATTTTTAAATCAGCGGCCAGGGAAGCGGCAACGTCGTCTTGCGTGGAGAGCGGATTGGAAGCGCACAGATACGTCTGCGCACCGCCGGCTTTCAGCACTTCCATCAAGACCCCGGTTTCGGTAGTTACGTGCAGACAGGCCGCTATCTTTATCCCCTGCAAAGGTTTTTCTTTGGCAAATCGCGCGCCGATTAACCGTAGTACCGGCATGTTATTGCGAGCCCACTCTATTCGCAAAGCACCTTTTTTGGCGAGCTTAATATCTTTGATGTCGTAGTTCATGCACACTCCTAGTTTTGTGTAATGTTAAATGTGTAATGTGTAATGCGGGTGGAATGTTACAATGTGGAATGGAAAAAACATTACA
Organism: Candidatus Omnitrophota bacterium; assembly: GCA_041308885.1. Classification (GTDB taxonomy): domain Bacteria; phylum Omnitrophota; class Gorgyraeia; order Gygaellales; family Profunditerraquicolaceae; genus JBFZAQ01. Next base: position 9,425 of record JBFZAQ010000047.1, read on the forward strand.
CAAAAAACCATTACACCAACATTACACTTTACACATTACACTTTACACAAAACGAATTTACTTTCTATAACTTAGACGCTGCCTTCTTCAACACCGCCGCCTTATCGGTAGATTCCCAGCTGAATTCCGGCTCGGTCCTGCCGAAATGCCCATAGCAAGCCGTCTTCCTATATATAGGCCGCAACAAATCCAGCGCTTTGATCATTCCTTGAGGCGTTAAATCAAAATGCTCATTAATCAGCTTCACAAAGGCCTGCTCGCTTAACTTGCCGGTGCCGAAAGTATCGACCATAACTGCCAGAGGTTCCGACCGGCCGATGACATAGGCTACATGCAACAAGCATTTATCCGCCAATCCAGCGGCCACGATATTCTTGGCCACGTACCGCGCCATATAGGCTGCTGAACGATCAACCTTGGTCGGATCTTTCCCGGAAAACGCCCCGCCGCCCGGAGCGGCTACCCCGCCGTAGGTATCAACCACGATCTTTCTACCGGTCATACCCGTGTCGGACTGGGGCCCGCCGATAACAAATTTACCGGTTTCATTAACATAATATTTGGTGTCTTTATCAATAAATTCTTTGACGATCGGCTTGGCGATTACGTCAATTATCTCCTGACGGGCTTTCTTAGTGATCCGCTCTCCGGAGGCATCCAGGATATCATCGGTATGCTGACAGGCCAGTACCACTGAGTCAACGCGCTTAACCGCGCCATCATGATATTCTACCGTTACCTGAGACTTGCAATCCGGGCCCAGATATTTTAATGTGCCGGCCCGGCGGATATCCGCGCATTGACGAACCAGCTTATGCGAAAGCATGATCGGAAGCGGCATATACTCGGGGGTTTCTTTACAGGCATACCCGACCATAAACCCTTGATCACCCGCGCCTCCGGCATTAACACCCTGGGCGATATCCGGGGATTGGCTGTGGATCGTATTTATAACCGCGCAGGTATGATAGTCGAATCCGTATTTCGGATGCGTATACCCGATTTCTTTTAAAATAGAACGAGTCAATTTGTGGACATCAACATAACCGGTTGTGGAGATCTCCCCGCCGACAACCAATAAGCCCATAGTCACGTAAGTTTCGCAGGCGACCCTACCGTAAGGATCCTGCCGTAGAACCTCATCCAGCACCCCGTCGGAAATCTGATCGCATACCTTATCCGGATGCCCTTCGCCTACCGACTCAGATGTAAAGAAATGCTTGCGTGATGCCATGTTCTCTCCTTCTTGTTTTTAGGGTATTTGACACGCTGACACCCTATTTTGTTTTTATTCGATAAATTCTCTTTTCGCTTCTTTAAGGGTATCCTGATGACCGATATCAAACCACTTCCCCTCAAAGATATACCCGTACACTGTCTCTTTTTTGCGCAGCCAATCTATATATAAGCCGATGGCGTCATTATGACCTTTATGCTGCTGTACGTAATCCTGAACCAGCCCAAT
>JBFZAQ010000048.1:0-3083 GCA_041308885.1 Candidatus Omnitrophota bacterium
CGCTGCAGATAGCCGCCAAAACCTTGTTCCGGTTAACCGCCGCTTTAACCAAATCATGGGCGCCGGGACTATCCCAATACTCGTCGGCCCCGGCTCCCCCGACAAAAATAATCGCATCGAAATCCTCCGCCTTAACTTGCGCCAATAAGATATCGGGCATAACCCTGCCTCCGCGGGAGCCTTTAGCCTCAGATAAAGCAGTAGAGGCTACGACCACCTGTATGCCGTTTTTCAGCAGTATCTCTTGCGGCTGAAAGAACTCTTCGTCGCGGAAATTACGATGGGCGATGATCATCACGGCCTTCTTCATCTTCTTATCTCCTTCAGGCCTCTTTTAGCGACAATAAGCTTGTAAGCCTGACGCGCGATCATCAACTCCTCGTTAGTCGCCACGACCAACACTTTAGGCCGGCGTTTAAAATAATCAAAGAGCCCCCGAGTTATACGCTGACGAACCCGGCCCTGATTCTCCCCAATCCCCGCAGTAAACACGACCGCATCCGCTCCCCCCATTACCGCGGCGTACGCGCCGATATATTTACGAATACGATAGATAAAAACATCCACTGCTAAGCGGGCCCGCTGATTGCCCTTCTTTTCTGCTTTCTCCAAATAACGCATATCATTGCTGATACCGGATATCCCCAACAACCCGCTCTGTTTATTCAATATCTTTTCAGCAGCCTCAGCCGTAAGTTTCTCGATGCGCATAATATGGGGGACTAAAGCCGGGTCAAGATCTCCGCAACGCGTCCCCATCAATAACCCCTCCAATGGAGTAAAACCCATGCTCGTATCCACGGAGCGCCCCTTATCAACTGCCGCAATACTGCAACCATTGCCAAGATGGCAAGTAATGATCTTCAACTTGGCCGGAGGCTTACGCAATATTTTAGCCGCTTCATGCGCAACGTATTCGTGGCTAGTACCATGAAAACCGTATTTCCGAATCCTGTGCTTGGTATAATAATGGAACGGCAAGCCATAAATATACGCATAATCCGGGATGGTTTGATGAAAAGCGGTATCAAATACCGCCACCTGCGCTACCTGGGGAAGCAGCTTCTGACAAGCCAAAATCCCGGCTAAGTTAGCCGGATTATGCAATGGAGCGATAGCCGCGCAATGCTGAATTTCGGCGATAATCGACGCGGTAATGACCGCCGGCTTACGAAAACGCTCTGCCCCATGCACAACGCGATGGCCGATAGCCTGAACATGATTCAGGCCTTTTAAAATCGTGCGCAACCCCTGATAATGATCTTTGACTGCGGACCCTTTCTCTCCGATATGCTCAATAGCGCCCTTGATACACAACTTCTGCTTAGGCATATCGAAAAGCTTGAACTTGATCGAGGAACTTCCGCTATTGATAACTAATATCTTCATTATCTTTTTTTTACACTTAACACTTTACACTTAACACTTAACACTTTTTTATTGCGCCCGCAACGCCGTTACTGCCACACAATCTACCACATCCTCAACCACGCAGCCCCGCGAAAGGTCGCTACAGGGCTTATGCAATCCGACGATCAACGGTCCGACTGCGCGGGCGTTAGCCAAACGCTGCACCAGCTTGTATCCGATATTGCCCGCCTCCAAATTCGGGAATATCAAAACATTGGCTCTTCCGCCAATAGGGCTATTCGGATATTTTATACCGGCCACTTGCGGAACGATGGCCGAATCAACCTGTAATTCGCCGTCTACGAGTAACCGCGGGGCCATTTCTTTAATCAAGCCCAAGGCTTCAATGATCTTCTCGATGTTGCGGCCTTTAGCCGATCCCCTCGTAGAATAACTAAGCAACGCTACCCGCGGCTCCAAGTCGAGAACTTTCTTGGCTAATTCAGCGGTGGAGACCGCGATACAAGCCAACTGCCGGGCATTCGGATCAGGAATGATCCCGCAATCCGCAAAGACAAACGTACCCTGTTCTCCGTAGGGACAATTCGGTACGGCCATAACAAAACAACTTGAAGCAATATTAATCCGTTCATCTACTCCCAAGCAGGAGATTGCCGCCCGAGCCACATCGGACGTAGTATGCGCGGCGCCGGCGACAAATCCGTCAACTTTGCCTTCCCGGGCCATCATAGCGGCATAATAAAGCGAATCGTCAAAGTATTTACGCGCCATATCCAGATCGAGGCCTTTGGCCTTACGCAGCTGATAGAATTCCTCGATATACCGCTCTTTTAAAGCCGGATCGATCTTATCCGGAGATAATAATACAACATTCGCAATTCCTTCTTGCTCAATGATCCGTACACCCTCGATAATACGAGAGTCATTGTATTCCGGGAGGGCTATCGTTTTCCGGTTGGCGCTGGCGCGCCTGCGCAGCATTGTAATCGTATCCATCGTCACATTCCTTTCAAGATCGTATCTAAATCGACATATTCTTTAACCAGCTGTATGGCGGCATTCACTTTAACCGTATCCCGAGGCCGCATTTTTACGGTCAAATCATGAATAGTAGAGGCTACGCTATAGGTATCTTCTTCCGATAAAAGCGTAGGAACTTGAGCGACCTGTAAGGCGCTAAGGATAGCAGGGTTGGGAATCAGGCCGCCGGAGAGAATGACCCCGGAGATCTTTAATCGGGTTTTATCGCTTTCGCGAAATTCTCCCAAAGCAGTCAAAATCATATCCTCCCTATCCCCGGGAGTGATTAATAAGCTGTCATCAACCATGTATTTTACCGCATCCTGGGGCTGCATGGCGCCGACAATTACGCGCGAGATATAGCGTTCCAAAAAATCCTTGCCGACTAATACCTTAAACTTAGTCTCCTCGAAGATCTGTTCTACTGTCGGCAGAGAAAGCATCGGGCTATAAGGAATGACCCCTAAAACATTAATCCCTTGGCGCTTAAGGCCTTTACGCACCAAGTTGTTAATCTTATTAAACTTGGAAGGCAGAACCTTATTAATAATGACTCCCAGGACCTTGACTCCTTCTCTTTCGAAAAGCGCCCGATTAAGCAATATCTCATCGATGGGCCTGCCGACTCCGCCGGATGAAATAATGATCACCTTCGAACCGAGGAGCTTGGAAACATACGCGTTGGAGTGGTC
>JBFZAQ010000049.1:0-9268 GCA_041308885.1 Candidatus Omnitrophota bacterium
AATCGTAAATACGCTTCCATTAACTGGAGCGATGTTGAAGAAGTCGCTCCGGACGAAGGCCGCTTAAGGATTGATTGTTCGCAATTGGTCTTTCACGAAAAGCACGACAATAAGGAAGAGCTTACTCTGCGGCGGGATATCCTGGACCAGCAGGTGGTCGATACCTTCAATCATAAGGTTATCCGGGTTAACGATGTCCACCTTCTGCATGTGGATAACGCCTTTATGCTTGCCCACGTGGATATCTCTACCCGCGGCCTCATTCGTCGTCTGGGTTTTGAGCGCCTGTTCGATTTCTTGGTTCGTTTAATCAATCGGCAAGCTGCGTATTTGACCAAAGAATATTTGATATCCTGGAAATTCATCCAGCCCCTCTCGATAAATCCGGCAAGCATGACGATTAAGGTAACTCTGCCTCAAAAAAAACTGAATACTATCCCCGCGGCTGACCTGGGGGAGATATTCCAGAATCTAAACGCCACCCAGCAGATTACATTGTTTAAATCATTCGACCCGGTAACTAAAGCCGGAATTTTCCGGAATATCGATTTTAAGCTGCAAAAATCCCTGATCGAAGAATTAACCGATACGGAGGCAGTAGCTATCTTAAGCAATATGCCTTCGGATGATGCTGCCGATTTCCTGGAAAAGCTTCCTCGCGCGGAAACCAACAAGCTGTTGAGTCTGATTGAAACCAAGTATTCCAAGAAGCTTTCGGAATTGTTGGGTTATTCCAGCGATTCAGCCGGCGGGTTGATGACCACCGAATACATTGCTTTTGCCAAAGATACTCCCGTGGAACAAGTTATCAAGTCGGTGCGCGAGCGTACATTTAGAAGCGAGCCCGCGCAGTTCATTTATATCGTAGATGATCAATTTCGGTTATCCGGGACCACAAATTTTCGCCGGCTGATTTTGGCTAACCCTCAAGATCCGATTCAAAAAGTAGCTTTTCCCAAGACTTATTTTGTGCATACGGACTCGAGCGTTAAAGAGATTGCCTATTTAATGGAAAAATACAAATATAACGCTGTCCCGGTCGTCGATGAAAATAACATTTTTCAAGGCATTGTTACCGTGGATGATGTGCTTGGCCAGGTCATCGCTATTGCCTGGCGCAGGCTTAAGAAAATTAAACCTCCGGCTACTCCATGACCAAACGCATAAAGACTTTCTGGCAGGAATTAATCATTTTTTTATCGATTATGGGGCCGGGGATAATTACCGCTAATGTTGATAATGATGCCGGCGGTATTACCACCTATTCCGTGGCCGGGGCGCATTTTGGTTATTCGCTGATTTGGTCATTCGTCCCGATCATTATTGCCTTGGTTATTATTCAGGAGATGTCCAGCCGGATGGCGGTGGTTACCGGTAAAGGCCTGGCTGATCTTATCCGCGAGGAATTCGGCGTGCGCGTGACTTTTTACGCTATGTCGGTTTTGGTCTGCTCGAACATTTTTAACACTATCGCTGAATTTGCCGGCATCGCCGCCAGCGCGGAACTCTTTGGGATCAGCCGTTATATTTTGGTGCCGCTGTGCGGAATTTTTGTCTGGTGGTTGATTGTTAAGGGGACATATAAAAGCGTGGAAAAAGTTTTTATGGCGGCCTGCCTGTTTTATGTTTCCTACATTATTTCCGGATTTATTTCTCATCCTGATTGGAAAGTGGTGGCCGAGCGTTCGCTGAAACCCGAAATTCATTTTAATAAAGCTTATTTGTTGATGTTGATCGGGGTCATTGGGACCACTATCGCTCCCTGGATGCAATTTTATCAGCAGTCTTCAGTGGTGGAGAAGGGGATCAAGATCGAGAACTACAAATATTGCCGGATGGATGTTGTGGTCGGGTCGTTCGTAGTCAACATCGTAGCGATCTTTATCGTGATTGTCTGCGCCGGTACCCTGTTTCGGGCCGGGATCCGTGTTGAATCGGCTAAAGACGCGGCCGAAGCCTTGCGGCCGCTGGCGGGGAATAATTGTTTTTATTTATTTGCCTTCGGCTTGTTGAATGCCTCGGTATTCGCCGCCTGCATTTTACCTTTATCCACCGCGTATTCAGTGTGCGAGGGCATGGGTTGGGAAGTCGGGGTAAACCGCAGGTTCCGGGAAGCCCCGCAGTTTTATTTCTTGTATACGGCTATTATTCTTATCGGGGCCGCCACTATTCTCATACCGGGGGTGAAATTAATCCCGATTATGCTAATCTCACAGGCCGCTAATGGCGTTCTGCTTCCTTTTGTGCTTATCTTTATGCTGCTTTTAGTCAATAATAAACGTTTAATGGGGGAGCACACAAATTCCCGTTTATATAATATTCTGGTTATTGCTATTGTTGTGGCCATGATTATTTTATCCGTAATCTTATTTTTTGCTACCTTTTCTGCTTCATGAGCCGTCAAATTGTTTCGACTCAGCCACCCGGCGAACGCATTGGTAATTTTTTTCAGGTTTCTTTGGGCTTAAGCGATGAACAGGCGCTAATTGAGTCTAAGCGCTGCCTGCAGTGTAAAGACGCGCCCTGTAAAAAAGGCTGTCCGGTGCATATCGATATCCCGGAGTTTATTAAATTCATTCGGGAGGGCCGGCGCGCCGAGGCGCTGATTAAAATTAAAGAGAAGAATAATTTACCCGCTGTCTGCGGCCGGGTCTGTCCCCAGGAGGACCAATGCGAGGCCGCCTGCGTTTTGAATAAGAAGGGAATGCCCATTAATATCGGCGCGTTAGAGCGGTATGCTGCGGATGTTGAAGCGGAAAGCGCGGGGAGCAAGACGCAAGACGCAGGACGCATTGAAGACGCAAGACGCCTGCCTGACCGGCAGGCAGGCATGACGCAAGACGCAGGGCGTCTGGCAGTTGCGGTAGTTGGGAGCGGGCCTGCCGGCTTGACCTGCGCGGCGGATTTAGCCAAAATAGGGTATGCGGTTACTTTGTTTGAATCTTTGCAGATTGCCGGAGGAGTTTTGACTTACGGCATACCTGAATTTCGTCTCCCTAAGCAGATCGTAGCCCAAGAGGTCGAATATATCCGCGGCCTCGGAGTAGATATTCAAACCGATACCCTTATCGGTAATACCTTTAGCTTGAAAGATCTGTTGGCCTCTGGTTTTAAGGCGATATTTATTGCTACCGGAGCTGGTTTACCTCAGTTTCTTGGTATTGCCGGAGAGAACTCCGGACGGGTGTATTCAGCTAATGAATTTTTAACCCGGGTCAATCTTATGAAAGCCTACCAATTCCCCCGGCAGGCCACACCCATAGCGTTGGGCGAGCAGGTGGCGGTTATCGGCGGTGGTAATGTAGCGGTGGATTGCAGCCGGGTGGCCAAGCGCCTGGGGAAGAAAGTAACTTTGGTTTATCGGCGCACTGAAAAAGAGATGCCGGCGCGGCGAGAAGAGGTAGAAAACGCTCAAGCGGAGGAGATCGGGTTTTCATTTTTAACTCAACCGCTTAAAATTTTGGTTAAAGACGGCTTGGTCGCCGGCTTAGAGTGCCTTGCGATGAAACTGGGCGAACTGGATGCCTCCGGCAGGCGCAGGCCGGTTGAAATTCCCGGGTCAAATTTTGTATTGAGCGTCGATACGGTAATCGTGGCTATCGGCCAGAACCCTAATCCTTTGCTGCCTTTGAGGACCCCTCAGATGAAGATTAATCCCGGAGGCACGATTACGGTCAATCAAAATTTGATGACTTCAATCCCCGGTGTTTTTGCCGGTGGCGATATTATTACCGGGGCCGATACCGTTATTTCGGCCATGGGGGCGGGCAAGAGGGGGGCGATGGAGATAGATAAATATATAAAAGCGGGTAGTTGAAATCTAAAAGTTTAAAGTTTTGAGTTGTGAGTTATGAGTTATGAGTCGGTATATAGGAGGTAGAGCATATGAATGCAGAGAAAGTGTCGGTCCAAGCTATAGTAAAATTAAAAGGTCAACGTAAAATTACCATGCTGACGGCTTATGACTATCCGTTGGCGGCTGTTATTGATCGTGCCGGTATCGATATGATCTTGGTAGGCGATTCGGTTGCTAATGTCGTACTCGGCCTGGATTCGACTACTAAAGTCGGCATGGTCGAGATGCTCCATCACGCCAAGGCTGTTACCCGCGCTGTCCGTAAAGCGCTGGTAGTGGGGGATATGCCTTATGAATCCTATCAGGTTAATCCGGCGCAATCCCTGACGAACGCCAGGCGTTTTATTGAGGAAGCCGGTTGCGGGGCGGTGAAATTAGAGTGGTTTGACCAATGCCTGGAAGTAACTAAATCTATCGTCGCGGCAGGCATTCCAGTCATGGGCCATATTGGGTTGACTCCTCAGACTGCGGATAAGCTTGGTGGCTTTAAGGTCCAAGGTAAAGACGCGCAGGCAGCCATGCGCTTGATTCAGCAAGCTGTGGATTTAGAGCAGGCAGGTTGTTTTGCCATAGTTTTAGAATGCGTCCCCGATAAAATAGCCGAGATGATTACGGCTAAGCTTTCCATTGCGACTATCGGGATCGGGGCCGGAGCCTGTTGTGACGGGCAGGTTCTGGTAACTTATGATATGCTGGGGTTATTTGAGCGCTATACGCCGAAATTCGTCAAAAAATATCTTGAGCTTATGCCGCTTATGGAAAAGGCCATTACCGAGTATAAGCAAGAGGTGATTGAGGGGAAATTCCCCGCGGCTGAACATAGTTTTACCATTAAAGAGGAAGAGCTAAATAAGATAAAGGACGCCGCGTGAAAAAAAATAATTTTACTCATTACTTTATTCTCGCGCTAGTACTCGGCGCGTGCCTAGGTTTTATTATTTATCAGGCCGGCCCTAACTTGTTGCGTTTATATGTACGCTTAGGTGTCGGGATCAGTGAACACCAGCCGCTATTTTGCCGGGATCCCGGACAAGAAGTTACCCGGGGAGAAATCGACCAAGCCTATAAGAGCGAGCTTAAGCCGTATGATTATGCGGATATGCAATTCTTGGCTCCCAAAGAATTTACCATCGTTAAAGAGACCATTAAGCGTTATTATTACAAAAAGCACCGCCGTAAGGAGCACGGCGGGACGATTTATATACTCCATGAACCCCCCCGGTATTTTGTTACTTTATTCCCCGATATAGCCAAAAAGGGTGTAAATGACGACTATGAATTTTTCACCCGGACTATGAAGGCTAAGACTGTTGAAATCCATAATTTTACCGACGCTTTTTTCACGGTCATCAAAAGCTTGTTTACTCCATATTTAGGCGATCAAAAGAACCTTAAGATGATCCGGTTTGTCGTCAGCGACAAGCGCGGTTTTATTACATATAACCTTTGCGAGGAGGGCAATTTTTACGACTGCAATGTCTTCATTAACGGCCGGGGGGACTATTTCAAAGTTTATATTAAAGATACCAGCAAGCTGTTGGATATTGAGAAAGTGTATACGATTATATCCACAGTCCGCACCACCAAGCAGCAATAACCGGGCGGTCTTTTTTACTTGACTTTTACCCCTTTTTAGGCTAAAAGAGAAGGATTATGGCTGAACTAATGGATAAGATAACGTCACTGTGCAAGCGCCGCGGGTTTATTTTTCAATCATCGGAAATTTATGGCGGCCTGGCAAATACCTGGGATTATGGGCCTTACGGAATCGAATTGAAGAATAATCTTAAGCGGGCCTGGTGGAGATCCGTGGTTTATGAGCGAGACGATATCCTAGGCATGGATGCGGCTATCCTGATGGATCCTAAGGTTTGGGAGGCTTCCGGCCATGTGCAGAACTTCTTCGATCTGAAAAGCGACTGTAAGCAGTGCAAAAAACGCTTCAAGGCCGAAGACTTGAAAGGGGCCGACAAATGCCCGGAATGCGGCGGAGAATTAACCGACGCTCGGCCGTTTAATCTCATGTTTAAAACCCACCAGGGGCCGGTGGAGGACTCCTCCAATCTTATCTATATGCGGCCGGAGACCGCCCAAGGGATGTTTGTAAATTTCCTGAATATCCTGGATTCCCGGCATCCGAAATTGCCGTTTGGCCTCGCCCAGATCGGCAAAGCCTTCCGTAACGAGATCACCCCGGGGAATTTTACTTTCCGGACCCGGGAATTTGAGCAGATGGAGATCGAATATTTTGTCCGGCCGGCTGACGCCGAATCCAAATGGCAGGAGTGGATCGATTACCGCTTTGCTTGGTACTTAGCGCTGGGTATGCAAAAAGAGAACTTACGCTTAAGGCCGCATGATAAAGACGAATTGGCTCATTACGCCAAAGCCTGCACTGACGTTGAATACAATTTTCCCTTTGGCTGGTCAGAGCTGGAAGGTGTGGCTAACCGCGCTGATTTCGACCTTAAACAGCATGCCCAATTTAGCGGCAAAGACCTGCAGTATTTCGACGATCAGTCCAAAGAGCGCTTTTATCCTTTTATCATCGAGCCTTCAGGAGGAGTGGACCGCAGCGTATTGGCTTTTTTGGTTGATGCCTACCGGGAAGAACAGGTCAGGGATGACACCCGGGTAGTCCTGAAATTCCATAAGGACTTAGCCCCTATCAAAGTGGCAGTGCTGCCGCTTTTACGTAACCGTCCGGAAATTGTGGAAGTTGCCCGCAAAATAGCGGCTGATCTAAAAAGACGCACAGTTGCGGTCTACGATGACACCGGGTCGATAGGCAAATTATACCGTCGTCAGGACGAAATCGGCACATTGTATTGCCTGACCGTAGACGTGCAGTCGCTGGAAGATAAGCAGGTGACCGTGCGCGATCGCGACTCCATGCAGCAGGAGAGAATTAGTTTCGACCGAATTAGCGAGTATTTGACTCAGAAACTTAGTTAATAACACAATAGAGTGCGGATGCATATACAAGCGTAAATTTTAGGCTATTGGTAAATATGCAGTATTTAATGGTCTTAACTTGCGTCTTGAGCCTTGCGTCCTGCAACTTTCTAAAGGAGGGTTAAAAAGCAATGGCTAAGAAATACGTTTATAGCTTCGGCGGCGGAAAAGCCGACGGCAACGAAAGCATGAAGAATCTTCTCGGGGGTAAGGGCGCGAACCTGGCGGAAATGGCCGGCCATAAGAACCTGCAGCTTCCGGTTCCTCCGGGTTTTACCATTACCACCGAAGTTTGCACCTATTATTACCAGAACAAAAAGAAATATCCGGCTGGCCTGAAAGAAGATGCAGCCAAGGCTTTAAAAAAAGTCGAGGACTTGATGGGCCGTAGATTCGGCGATGCCCAGAATCCCCTCTTGGTTTCGGTGCGCTCCGGCGCCCGCAAGTCAATGCCGGGCATGATGGAGACGGTGCTCGACATCGGCCTCACCGAAAAGACCATACCCGGATTGATAAAACAAAGCGGCGGAAATTCCAGATTTGTTTATGACGCTTATCGGCGCCTGATGCTGATGTATTCCGACGTGGTAATGGAAAAGGCCGCGGGTATTGAACCTAAAGATGAACAGGGTATTCGTAAGCAACTAGAAAAAATTATGAATAGCCTGAAAAAGGAAAAAGGATTCCAGAGTGATGCGGATTTAACCGCGGATGATTTAAAGAAACTTTGCGTTCAATTTAAAGCCAAGATTAAGGAAGTGTTGGGTAAAGATTTTCCCGATGATCCGCTGGAGCAAATGTGGGGCGGAATTGGCGCGGTGTTTTCTTCTTGGAACGGAAAGAGAGCGATTAGCTATCGCCGTATTGAAAACATTCCCGATGAATGGGGTACGGCGGTTAACGTGCAAGCTATGGTATTTGGTAATATGGGTAATGATTCGGCTACCGGTGTAGCCTTTACCCGTAACCCCGGAAATGGTGAGCCCGAATTTTACGGCGAGTATCTGACTAACGCCCAGGGTGAAGACGTCGTCGCCGGTATCCGCACGCCCGCGCCGATTAATCAATATTCGACATCGGAGCATAATAAAGAACTGAAAACTCTCGAAAAGACTATGCCCGGATTATACAAAGAGCTCGATGATATTCAGAAACGCCTGGAGAAGCATTATCACGATATGCAGGACATTGAATTTACGATTGAGAAGGGCCGGTTGTTTATGCTGCAGTGCCGCGTGGGAAAACGCAATGGCCCGGCAGCCGTGCGCATGGCCGTGGACATGGTCAGGGAAAAATTGATCACCAAAGACCTGGCGGTAATGCGGGTTACGCCGGCGCAGCTGGATGAATTGCTCCATCCGATTATCGACCCAAAAACGGAGCTGGCTCATAAGCCGTTAGCCAAAGGTTTGCCGGCTGGGCCGGGTGGCGCCAGCGGTCAGATTGTTTTTAATGCCGCCGATGCCGTGGCTTGGGCTAAGGCCGGCAAGAAGGTTATTCTCGTCCGGGAAGAAACCAATCCCGAGGACGTGGAAGGTATGCGCGCGGCGCAGGCGATCCTGACGGCCCGCGGCGGCATGACTTCACACGCGGCCCTGGTGGCCCGCGGTTGGGGTAAATGTTGTATCGTAGGCTGCGGGGCTATGCACGTTGAATATGCCCAAAGAGAAATGCATATAGACGGCAAAGTCTTAAAAGAAGGAGACTGGATCACTTTGAATGGCACCAAAGGGAGCATCTATGCGGGTCAACTGCCGATGATGGATGTCTCTGAGGAGAATGCGATACTAAATGAATTCCTGAAGATGTGTGATTCCTTCAGAAGATTGGGCATTCGTACTAACGCCGACACCCCGGAAGATTCCCGCCGCGCCCGCGCATTTGGCGCCGAGGGTATCGGGTTGTTCAGGACTGAGCATATGTTCTACGGTAAAGGCGCAGATCAGCCGTTATTCCTTTTACGCAAAATGATCGTCTCCAAAACTACTGAGGAGCGAAAGAAAGCTTTAAGCGAATTGTTCCCCTTTGTGAAAAAAGACATCAAGGGCACCTTGGAAGCAATGAATGGTTATCCGGTAGTAGTGCGTTTATTGGATCCGCCTCTGCATGAATTTGTGCCGCGCGACCCCGGGAAATTAGAGGAGTTGGCCAAGGAATTGAATATTTCGTTGGCGGAACTAACCAAGCGGGCCGAGCTTTTGCATGAATCCAATCCGATGATGGGCCACCGCGGCGTGCGCTTAGGGGTGACTTATCCGGAAGTCAGCGAAATGCAAATCCGGGCGGTATTAGAGGCCGCCGCGGAATTGGTCAAGGAGGGGAAAATCCCTTATCCGGAGATCATGGTCCCGGTAGTCTGCGACGTCAAAGAGCTAATTGATCAGCAGGCTATCTTTAACCGCGTCTACGAGGAAGTACTGAAGAAATACTCTTTAAAGAAAATGAAACACATGTACG
>JBFZAQ010000050.1:0-4153 GCA_041308885.1 Candidatus Omnitrophota bacterium
GCCCGCCGATCAGCTTACCGACGGCGATAAGCATTTCCTCTTGGAACACTTCTTTATGATCAATAAAGACGGCGTCATCGCCTTTCACCCCCGCTATTATGACCTCTATTTTAAAAAACACAGCCGCAAAGATTTTTCCACTCAGGACTTTTTGGATTTACAGGTTTGGTTTAATTTAGCCTGGATCGATCCTTTATTTCGCGAAAATAATCCCGCCCTCAAAGCGCTGGTGTTGAAAGCCCGTTTTTTTACCGAAGATGACAAGCGCATCGTCCTTGAGACCCAACAAAACATTCTTCGCCGGATTATCCCGGCCTATAAGAAATACCTGGACAGCGGTCAAATTGAAGTAACTGCTAATCCCTACTATCATCCTATCTTGCCGCTTTTATATAATTCTAAGCTGGCCGTTGAGGCCAATCGCACCACCCCTTTGCCCAAGACCATGTTTGCCTACCCCGAAGACGCCCAGGCCCAAATCGACGACGCCGTGGCCTTTTATACCTCGCGTTTCGGCCGCGCCCCGCTAGGGATGTGGCCTTCCGAAGAGGCAGTCTGCGAGCATATCATTCCCGGCCTGATCCAATCCGGCATCCGGTGGATTGTTACCGACGAAGCCATACTCTTTAAGTCCGTCCACGCCAAAAAGCGCGACACCCGCCTGCTTTACCAGCCGCACTTACTGCGCCGGGAAGCCGGCGAGCTGGCCGTAGTTTTTCGCGACCGCAACCTCTCGGACTTGATCGGGTTTGAATACAACAAGTGGCACCCCAAAGACGCGGTTAACGATTTCATGCGGCATTTACGCAATATCTATTTAGCCTTCGGCGACCAAGACGTCCTGGTTACTATCGCCCTCGACGGTGAAAATGCCTGGGAATACTTTCGCAACGACGGCCACGATTTCTTGAATGAATTCTACGGCCAACTCTCCCATGCCCGTTTTTTGAAGACTACCACCGTAGCCGAGTACCTTTTGGCCCATCCGCCGACTCATCAGATCAAGCGCCTGGGCGCCGGCTCCTGGATATTCGGCGACTTTGGAAAATGGATGGGCAATCAATATAAAAATATCGCCTGGGAATATTTAACCGCCGCCCGCGCCGAATTTGAGCTAATTCTCACCAGCGAGAGAAAAGACCGGCTCGGCCCGAATTTCCCGCTGGCCGTGAAACAAATGCGCATTTGTGAAGGCAGTGATTGGTTCTGGTGGTACGGCGACAGGCATGCCGGATTTGACGCGCTTTTCCGCGCCCACTTGGCTAATTTCTATACCCTTATCGAACAGCCGGTGCCGGAATACCTGAAGCGGCCCATTGAGCCCTAATAGATGTGCGCGCAAGGCGCATGACGCAAGGCGCAGAACCACCATATAAAGTAGGGTATATAACCTATTGACACAATATATGTTTTATGCTATAAACAAACCAGCTAATTCACGCCAACGAGATTCCATGGAAAAAAAAGATATTTACGAGCACCTGGCTAATATATATTTAGACACCACCCTCAAGCGCCCAATCAACCTTAAAAAAACAACGTTGCCAAAACGTATAATTTTTATTTCCGCCGTCCTGGTTTTTTGTCTGGCAGCCGCCGTAATTTTCCTGCTGGCGCGCACGCGTAAACCGGCATTCTCCCAAGTTTCCCTGGTCGTATTGCCCGGTCTGCAGAAAATCAACTACGCTTTTGATCCGGTACGCAAAGAAGCCTACGCCATAGATTTAAAGGGTCTGAATTTGGCCGGGTACCGGGCCTTAGGCTTTTCTATCCGCAAAGACGGTTACGAAGCCCAAGCCGAAGTTACAATCCGGGTCGAAATCTTAAGTACCTATAAAGAAAAATCCGAGATCTACCTGGCCAAGATTCCTTCATCCTGGCAGGAGCACCTGTTGGCCTTAAAAGATTTTAAAACTATCAGCGACTGGTCGGATTTAAAGAGCCTTGCGTTTGTGATTGAAGAGTGGAACGTCCAGAATAAGCGCGGTTCAGTATATATAGATAACGTCAGATTCGTACGCTAACCACGGCCCGTCGGGCAGAACTAGGAGGATGCGATTATGCGCATTATTTCGATCACCAACCAAAAGGGCGGCTGCGGCAAGACCACAACGTCAATTAATTTGGCGGCTTCATTAGCTTCAAACGGCAAGAAAGTCCTTTTGATTGACCTTGACCCGCAGGCGCATGGCACGCTGGGCCTTAATATCAAATCCAATAACAGCGTCTATAACGTCCTCTCGAAACTGACCAACGCCAAGGCTAAGCTCGCCGATATTATCCAGAACGTATCCGGCACCTTCGATATCGCCCCGTCCAGCATAGTCCTTAGCACCCTCGAGCAGGAGCTCGCCGGCGAGATCGGCCGTGAATCCCGCCTTTGGGATGTCATCTCGGAATTTAAAGGCGATTACGATTATATCCTCATTGATTGCCCCCCGAATTTAGGAATCTTGACTATTAACGCGCTGCGCGCGGCCAACGAAATCCTTATCCCCGTGGAAGCCAGCCGGTTCTCTCTGGAAGGCTTAAGCCAGTTGATCGAGATTATCAGTTTGGTCCGCGACCGGCTTAATCACAACGTCAAATACCACGTCCTGGTTACTAATTTCGATTCGCGCCTGCGTCATTCCTTCACCATGCTGGATAAGATCCGCGCGACTTTTAAAGAGAGCCTTTTCAGCACTATCGTCCATGTCAACGTCAAGCTTAAGGAAGCCCAGAGTTTCGGCACGCATATCTTGAATTTTGATAAATACTGCCGCGGGGCCAAGGATTACTTCAGCCTTTCCCGCGAGATCATCATGCAAGAGAGGGTTCAGTCTCAGCCGGCGGTGTCCGCGCAGGCAGTCGCCAAGAAGATGAAAGAGCTGATTAAGGAAAAACTTCCCCAGATGCTCGAGAAGGTCGAATTTACCGCCGCTTTCCCCGAGGCCAAACAGGTTTACATCGCCGGGGATTTCAACGCCTGGGCTACCGATCAATCCAGCATGATGCGCCGCGATAACGGCGTCTGGAAGAAAGATCTCGACCTGCCCGCCGGCAGTTACCGGTATCGTTTTGTCGTCGATGGCAAATGGGTCGAAGACCCCAATAATCCGGTCAAAGAACTTAATCCCTACGGCGAAATGGATTCACTCGTGAAGATAAAATAATATGTCCGGATATCAAGACCCCCGGGATGTGCGCGAGGGCAAATTCTTTGCGGCTATTTCATATTTGAGCGCCTTGTGCATTATCAGCCTCTGGCTAAAAAGGGATAATTGGTTTGCCCGTTACCACGCCAAGCAGGGGCTGGTTCTTTTTGTGGCGCAAGTAGTTACCTTCATCATTTCCATCGTCCCGGTTATCGGCTGGCTCATCCAATATTTCGGGGCAGTACTTTTCTTAGCTGTGGCTGTCTGGAGCATTATTCAGGTTCTCGCGGGCAGCTGTCATCGGATTCCCTTCGTTACTGAATACGCCGATAGCATAACACTTTAAACCAATCGGCCAGGAGGATAATATGGCATTGAAAAAGAAATCTGCCGGTAAAAAAAAGATCCCCGCAAAAAAAATTCTTGCGGCGAAAAAGAGGCCCGCGCTGAAAAAAAAGCCCGCGCCGAAGAAGAAGAGGCCCGTTGCGAAAAAAAAGTCCCCGGCCGCCAAGAAACCCGCGCCGCCGAAAAACATGGTCGGCACCATCATTCATTACTTTCCCCACGTCCAGGCTGCGGTAATTAAAGTCAAGGCCCCCATAGCCTGCGGCGATACCATCAAGATCAAAGGGCATACTACCGACTTAACCCAAATTGTAGCTTCAATGGAGATTGACCGCGCGCCCATTACCCTGGCCAAAAAAGGCCAGGAGATCGGCGTTTTAGTCAGCGGCCGGGTGCGCGAACACGACATCGTGACCAAAGAATGACCCTAGCCATCAGCATAATCGCCAAAGACGGCGTGGCCATCGGCGCGGATACCCGGGTAACCAGCGGAGACCCCCGCGGCCCGACTACCGTCAATGACACCGTCAAGAAAATCTTTACTCTGGGAGATTATTGCGGGATGACTATCTCCGGCGACGGCGGCCTGGGCGCTAGCGTAATTGACGTTATCGAGTATGAATTGCACAAAAACTCCAATTATCGCCGGCTTAGTATCGACGAGATGATGG
>JBFZAQ010000051.1:0-5505 GCA_041308885.1 Candidatus Omnitrophota bacterium
CGCAGAACGCCGCCGGCTGCCGGATCGATCCGCCGGTATCGCTGCCCAGGGCCCAAATTGCTTCCCGGGCCGCCACCGCCGCTGCCGAGCCTCCGGATGAACCGCCGGGAACACACCCCGGATCCCAAGGGTTGACCGTCGGCCCATAGACCGAATTCTCAGTTGATGAACCAAAGGCGAATTCATCCATATTCAACTTAATATTTAATATCGCCGCTCCGGCCCGGCGCAATTTACTAATCACCGTAGCATCATAAGGCGGCGCAAATCCTCTCAGGATACCCGAGCAGCACTCGGTTAAACAATCTTTAGTGCAAATATTATCCTTAATCGAAATGGGTAAACCCTGTAATTGCGAATCTGCCGCGGGGGCGTGCGCAGTCAGGTTAGAAAACGACTCCGGAGTCAACCGCACGTAGGCTTTAACTTGCGGATCAAATCGCTGAATGCGTTGCTTTAACGATTCCAGAATATCGCCGGGTTGCACTGCTGCCGCGGACAATTTGTCCGCCAATTCCCCGGCCGTTAACTTAACTAATTCCATCGCCGCCCTATTTAGGTTCTATTCTATAATCTTAGGTACGCCAAAAAATGTGCCTTCCGGGCTGGGGGCATTACGCAGCGCCTCATCCGGCTTCAGCGAACCCCTTAGCTCATCGCCGCGTAACGCATTCTGCTTGGTCGGGATATGGCCGGCAGGAGTTGCCCGCTCGGTGTCCGCCTGCGCCAGAGCATCGATAAAACCAATAATATCATTAAGCTGATGCGCAAATTTACCCAACTCTTTTTCTCCCAAATCAATACGCGCTAAATTAGCCACGTATTGAACGATCTTTTTATCAATAATCATGGTCGGCTCCGGCATAAAATATTGGTTTATAGTACCACCGATCTTTCCAAAAGTCAAAATAAAGTATAGACAAAGCCGCCAATTTATGTAGAATAATACAATCTAATGCAGACCTAAAAACTATGGCCTCAATAAAGCAAAACCCGATTTACAAACTTTACCCCGACGGCGAATTCTGTATAGGGAATTACAACTTCTCTAAACCCTTCGCTAATTTCTTTCCCGGTATTGCCGGTACCTACGGTATCCCTATATGGGTCTTTTACGTTAACCGCGGACAAGGTATAGTCAGCTTCGGCACTAAGGATAAGGACCATGCAATCATGGAGTTCCTGCCCGCCAATAAAGCCTGGCAGCTGGCTTCCACCCACGGTTTTCGCACTTTTCTTAAGATTACTCGCCGCGGCTCGGCAATTTTTTACGAACCATTTCAAAATAGCTGCGCTTACCCGCAATTCATCACCCGCAGCGTTATGCGGATCCGGGCCTACGGACTAACCATCGAAGAGCACAATGCCACATTAGGTATTTCTACCCGAATCGAATATTTCACTATACCCAATGAGCCTTTCGGCGCGCTGGCCAGGATTTTAACCATCACCAACACTTCCCGCTCGGCCCAGAGAATTCAACTGCTCGACGGTTTACCACAACTGGTGCCCTTTGGTACCACTAACTGGTTTTTGAAAAAGATGAGCCGGACTATCGAAGCCTGGATGACGGTCAATAATCTTAAATACTCGGCTCCTTTCTACCGGCTGGCAGTTGACCCTTCGGATAAACCCGAAGTTACGCATATCCGCGAGGGTAACTTTTATTTGTCTTTCTTCGAGCAGAACTCGGCCGTTCGGTTAATTACGCCGGTCGTTGACCCGGAAACGATCTTTGGCCCGGTAACCGATTTCTCTTATCCGCATAATTTTATCCAAAATCGGGCAATCAGGTCCGGACCGGCGTATAATGTCGCCGGCAAGACGCCCTGCGCTTTTTCTTACCGCTCGCTGCTTTTGCCCGGCAAAACTGCGACGAAAATTTATTCCCTCTGTGGTTACATGAGAGACTTGGCCACGCTTAATGCCCACCGCTTACGCATAGCCAAACCGGAATTTATCGGCCGTAAACAGACGGAAAATAAGCGCATAATCGAGCATCTCCAGCAAGATATTGATACTAAAAGCAGCTCCCCTGAGTTCAACCTTTACGCCCGGCAAACCTATTTGGACAATATTTTACGCGGCGGTTATCCGACGGTGCTAAAAAACGGTTTAGTCTTCTATCAATACGCCCGTAAACACGGTGACCTCGAACGCGACTATAATCGTTTTTATATCCAGCCCACCTATTATTCCCAAGGTGACGGGAACTACCGGGATATTAACCAGAATCGACGCTCAGACTGCTGGTTTCATCCGGAAGTCAAAGATGACAACATTATCGAGTTCGTAAGCCTTATCCAGGCCGACGGATTTAATCCGTTGGTAGTCAAAGGAATATATTTTACGGTTACCCGGATGCGCGAACTGCTTATCCATTTAGGCCAACTGCTGGGAGTCAAGCCGCTGGCTAAACTGCAGGCCTTTCTCCAAAAGCCCTTTACCCCGGGAGAGCTGGTTCTTTTCCTGCAAGAAGAGGGCATTGATCTGCCGCTGACCTGCGATGAGTTTTTGGCCTTAGTTTTAAATCACGCCCAGAAACACAGCAGCGCTGAACATGGCGAAGGTTTCTGGACCGACCATTGGACCTACATCTTGGATCTTATCGAGGGTTTCTTGACGCAATACCCCGAGAAGCTGGAAGAATTGGTATTTAAAAAACGCGTCTTTACCTTTTATGATAATGCTGAAAGCGTCAGACCGCGCAGTGAAAAATATCTTCTTTATCGCGGACAACCGCGCCAGTTGCATTCCGTAGCTACGGACGCGGTGAAACGCCGACTTATCCATAGGCGCAGGTATGCCCCGCATAGCGCGCGCACCGATCACGGCAAAGGGGAAATCTACAGCACAACCTTGATTAATAAATTACTCTGCCTGGCAGTTAATAAACTGGCTTCTCTTGATCCGTTTGGCGTAGGAATAGAAATGGAGGCTAATAAGCCTAATTGGTTCGATAGTCTTAATGGATTACCCGCTCTTTTCGGCTCATCTTTAAATGAGACATTCGAGCTCAAACGGCTGATTGCCTTTATCCAAGAAGCCTTGAAGTCGGGGCAGGCTGCCGATATCACCCTAACACAGGAGATCGCCCAATTTTTACGGCAGCTTTCCCGGCTTTTGAGCGAGCATGAAGCTGACGATACCGCGAATAAGAAGTTTATTTTTTGGGATAGAAGCTCCACGCTTAAGGAGAATTACCGTCAGGACGTTAAATTAGGCTTTGAGGGCACAGAAGTTGAAGTTTCCCGGGAGGAACTGCTTGTTTTCTGCGGCCGCGCGATCAAAAAACTTACAGCCGGAATTAATCGAGCCAAAGACAAAAAGTCGCAGGTCTATTATTCTTACTTTATCAACCGAATAACCGCTTACCGGATAATCCAAGATAACCGCCTTAAGCCGACCCGCTTTCAGCAGCATAAGCTTCCCATTTTTCTTGAGGGCCAGGTGCATGCCTTGCGGATTGCCGCAACCAAACAACAAGCCCGTAAGATAGCGCTAGCGACTAAAAACAGCCCATTATACGATCGGAAGCTCAATATGTATAAGGTAACCGCCTCTTTGCAAAGCATGCCCGAAGAAATCGGTCGATGCCGGGTATTCCCCGCCGGTTGGTTAGAAAATGAGTCGATCTGGATGCATATGGCCTATAAGTACCTGCTGGAACTATTAAAATCAGGATTATATGCGGAATTCTATGCGGAGTTCAAAAAGGCCCTGGTGTGTTTTCAGCCGCCCAAGCGTTACGGCCGATCAGTTTTAGAGAACTCTTCATTTATCGTCAGCAGCGCTTTTCCCGATAAAAAACTGCACGGTAATGGATTCGTCGCCCGCTTATCCGGTTCAACCGCGGAGTTCATTCAAATCTGGCTGATTATGAATATCGGTAAAAAACCGTTTAGCCTTAATGAACGCAATGAATTGACTCTGCGCTTCCAGCCATCCTTAACGGGTGAGCTGTTTGATAAAAAAGGAGTTTATGCATTCAATTTTTTAAGCAAGATCCGGGTTACTTATTATAATCCCAAGCACAAGAATACTTACGGCAACAATGGTGCGCGGGTAAGACGGATTCACTTCACCGATAAAAAAGGCTTACCCGTGGAAATACAGGGAGACCTTATCCCCAGCCCATACGCTTTGCATATCCGCAATCGCCAAATCTCATCCCTTACGATGTACCTGGAGTAATCCCGGAAAAATTAGCAAAGTATAAATTTATACATTGCACATCTTGAATATAGCCGTATCTATATGGTATACTTTATATAGGAATACAGTTCATTTACATGATCTAACGACTTAAGTTGAAAAAGGCAAACTAAGAGCAATCTTAGGGCCCCTCCTTCGCGCTTTAATCGAACGTAAAATTGACGAAGCGCTTCGGAGGGCTCTGCGAAGCCCATCTTGAACTTTTCGTTCTATTCAATGGGCGAAGCAGAGGCAAAGCCACCGATCCTAGAACGTATTAAGGATAGCGGGGCTGCCAAATTAGGTAAAAACCCTAAAAAAAGCCTTTTTTTTAGGGTTTTTTTATTTACATTTATGGTGAGACGATGAAAGACCAACGTGTAGTAACCTTTCTCAACCGGGATGAAGTCGACTTTCTGGATAAGGTCGGTAAAGACGCGCTTTTCTCAACCGGCTTAAAGCTGCCGCGGGCCAGGATTATTGCCTGGTTAATTGATTTGGCCAAAGAATTACGCCTTAATGGTGACGGGATAAAATCAGAAAAAGATTTTCAGAATAGATTCATCGAGGTTTTCGGGGGAGTTGTTAAAGGGTCAGTCCCTGCCAGCCACGGGAAAAATTTATCAGGAAAGGAGGGTTAAGCCAATGATTCGGCATATAGTATTAACCTGCTGCATCCTGCTCGGCTTAACCGGGCTAGCCATTGCCGGAGATAGCGTCACGATTAAGCTTTCTTGCGTCATACCGGCTATACCGGGAATAAATGCCCCGGCTATTGCTGAAGCGCCAGCACCCCAAACCGAAGAACCGGCACTCGAGCCTCAAGATGATGATAATGCGACTTCGCAGGATACGGAATCCGAAACGGTGATCGTAAAACTCCTGCTGCAAGAGCGCGAGATTCTAAATACCCTAAGCGATGGCAGGCAATACGCCGTAACCGAAAGGACCATCTACAGTCGCTAAGTTTCTTTTATTGGGTTGGGGTTTCGGTCAGCGGGACGTTCCAGATAAAGGTAATGCCTTCGAAAGAAGTAATCGACTGCTCAATCTCAATGGCGGGGATATATCGAATAGGGATACTATTTAGATCCAAGGCAACTACGTGTTCTCCGGCCGGCGTGCTGGGAAAATGATATTTACCCTGATTATCCGTAAGCGTACTCTTAGTATTATCCAAAACTACCATCACATTGCGCAGCCCCTTTTCTCCCGGGTCGAATCTCCCGTTATTATTCAGGTCAACAAAAACGGTGCCCGCAATTTCTGAGCGGGAGATAATACCAAAATCTAAGCGCGCCGACTGATGAT
>JBFZAQ010000052.1:0-5370 GCA_041308885.1 Candidatus Omnitrophota bacterium
CCGCCGGGGAAACATATCCTCAGGCCGGCGCGGTGATCCTGTTGTCCGACGAGCGCATAACTATAAGCAGCGATTACACCCAGACTTCTTACCTGCGCTACACGGTTAAGATTCTTAACCAGCGGGGCACAGAGGATTATTCCGAAAGCCACATCGAATACGACTCGACTGATGAAAAAGTAGAGGTGGTTTACGCCCGGACGATTAAGCCCGATGGGACAGTGGTGGATTTGGGGAGCCGGCATTTACGGGATGTCTCGAAGTATCTTAATTTTCCGCTCTATAGCAACGCCCGGGTATTCATAATTTCTTTTCCCGAGATTGCCGAGGGCGCGGTTATTGATTACGCGCTTAAGGTTTCCCGCAGCCAATTAATTAATAAAAAAGATTTTGTTATGGCTTATTCAATCCAAAGCGGCGATCCGATATTAAGGGCGGATTTCGTGGTGGAGGCGCCCGAGAGTATGGATATCCGCTTGCGCACCCGCAATGAATCCAACAATAATTTTGGCGCGCAATTACTGCCGCGCGTTACCAAAAAAGGCGCCGGGAAAATTTACACCTGGAAATTTAACGATATCCCTCAAATATTGCCTGAACCTAATATGCCGCCCGCGGTCGAGGTGAATCCGGCGATAATCATGTCGACATTTGCTTCCTGGGATGATGTGTATCATTGGTGGTGGCCGCTGGCCAAGGATAAAATCCGGGTTGATGAGCCGATCCGGTCCAGGGTTAACGATTTGACCCGCGGATTGGCTGCGGAAGAGGCCAAGGCCCGGGCGATTTATAATTTTTGCGCGCAAAAGATCCGTTATGTGGCAGTGGAATATGGGCAGGCCGGATATGAGCCGCATCCGGCCGAAGATGTGTATAGGAATAAGTACGGCGATTGCAAAGATCAGGCTGTATTATTGGTGGCGATGTTACGCGAAGCTGGGCTTAAAAGTTATCCGGTGCTGATTGCCACCCGCGACTATTATAATGCCCAGGAAGATTTTCCATCCGTACTTTTTAATCATTGTATTGCCGCGGTCATGCTGGGCGATAAGACGGTTTTTCTTGATCCGACTGCCGAAACTTGCGCCTTTGAGGATTTACCCGGAGGCGATCAAGAGCGGTGCGTGGTAGTGTTTAAGGATGACGGCTATGAAATCCACCAGACTCCGTTGTCGGCTGCTTCTGCCAATGTTGCCCGTCAAATTATGAATATTGTAGTTAGCCCTGAAGAGACGATCAGCGGCCGTAAGCGGGTATATACCCAAGGCATATATGATCAGGCTCAGAGGATGTGGTTGGTATATACCCCGCCGATTATGATCGAAGAAGCCTTGCAGGAGAAGATTCAGGAGGCCTCGATCGGCGCGAAGCTGCTTAACTATAAAGTCAGTAACGTCGATACTTTAGATAAGCCGATAGAGCTGGATTATAGCTTCACCGGTGATGAATATCTTACCAGCGCCGGGACATTACGGATTATGCCGCAGTTGGCCAGTTTAGACACCTCTATTGTAGCCAAGCAGGCGCGCGTCTATGATATTGATTTCGGTGTTCTGGATACCAGAGAGACAGTGTATGAATTGCAAACGGCTGAAAACTTCAGCCTCCGTTACCTGCCGGGTAATCTGCGGGAAGATAATCAGTGGTTGAGTCTTACGGTTGAGTACGCGCGGCTTAATCCGCAGGCCGTCCGCTTTACGCAGGCCGTCCGGCTCAAACAGAAGCGTATTCCTATAAGCGAATATCTTGCGTTTAAGACAACGTTAGAATCACTGGCCAGGAAACTAAAACAGAGGATTGTCTTTGAAAGAAAAAAATAAACCTTTGAGCCGAAAAGGATCAAACCGCCGGGTATATTTACGTTTGGACACGGTATTCCCGGTAAGGTTTAAATTACTCTCGCTTACCGAGGCCCGCGCAGTCAGCGATTGGTTGCAGGGATTCACTAACAATATCGGTACAGGGGGCGTATGTATTACAGCGCAGGGGTTATCCGAGGACTCGGCGTTATTAATGCGCAGTCGCCAGGTCAAGCTTGAACTGGAATTAGACATTCCTACCAGCCGCTCGCCGGTTACGGCCCGGGCCCAAGTTGTTTGGCTGCGGGAAACACTTGATCGGGAGCCTTCCGGGATTACCCGGAGGCGTTACTTGATCGGCACCAGTTACGAAGCTATTGATCGGGCGCAGAATAGCCGGATTATGCGTTATGCTTGGACGAAAAGGCTATTTTTTCCTTTTTTTATTTTCCTGGCCGCCCTTTTACTGATAGCGGTAATCGGTAATGGTTACTATGCCGGGAAATTAGCTAAAGGGAATCGTGTTTTAGTCTATGAGTTAGCCCGAATTTTACAAGATACGGGCAGCGCTAAACAGAAGATTCAACAGATCAACCAAGAGCGTCAAGACCTGCAAATTAAGATTCAGGCTTTGGAGTCGCGTTTAGATTCGCTCCAGGCCGAGCGCCAAGCGGAGAATGAGCAGCTCAACAAGATTGAAGAGTTAAACGCGCAGATCGAGAGAGCAAGTCGGGAAAAAGGGCTGCTTCAAGAACATTTGATTGCTTTGCAGCAACGGGAAAGCGCCGTGGCCGAAGAATTGCTGCGGTTGGATAAGCGCAGGGCCTCTTTACACAAAACCAATATCGATAAGATGTACCAGTGGATTTCCGTGCATCAGAATCCGCGTACCGGCCTGGTGGTCAGTTTTGAAGGCGATAGCGCCATTGCCGAATGGGCTTTTACTTATGATCAATCTTTAGCGGCGCAGGCCTATGTGTATTTTGGCGATTATGAGCGGGCCAAAAAAATATTTGCTTTCTATGAAAAAAAGGCCGGCAAGACCGATGGATTATTCCTGAACGCTTATTATACTTCGGATGGCAGCCCGGCCGAATATGCCGTGCGCAGCGGGCCGAATATCTGGCTGGGGATAGCGATTATGCATTATACCCGCCGGACCCAGGATACCCGGTATTTGCATATTGCCGAAGAGATCGCCCGGGTGATTCTGGCTCTGCAGGCGCAGGATGCCGACGGAGGATTAAGGGGAGGCCCGGACGTCAGTTGGTATGCTACGGAGCATAATCTCGATGCGTACGCTTTCTTAGGCATGATGCACAAGATTACTAAGCGCAAGATCTATCAAGACGCCCAAGACAGAATTTTGGCTTGGTTATTACAGCATACCTATGATATGCCGCAGGTTCCGATTAAGCGCGGCAAGGGCGATGCTACGATTGCCACCGATACTTATGCTTGGTCAATCGCGGCTATCGGGCCGGAAAAACTAAATTCTTTAGGTATGAATCCGGATAAGATTATGGAATTTGTGGAAGGCTGCTGCGCGGCAGAGATTTTGTTCCAGCGTCCCGAGGGCGCTGCGGTGCGGGTCAAGGGTTTTGATTTTGCTCCTAGGCAGCACTTGCCTCAAGGAGGAGTTGTCTCCTGCGAATGGACTGCGCAAATGGTTTTAGCCTATAAAATAATGGCCGCTTATTATTCTCAACAGTCTATTGCGGTCAAGGCCCGTCTGTATGATTCAAAAGCCGATGACTACCTGACGTCATTGGCGAGTATGATTATCTCCAGCCCTTCGGCATCGGGCCAGGGCACAAGCTGTCTGCCTTATGCCAGCAAAGCAGAAGTGGATACCGGACACGGTTGGACAACACCGAAGGGCAAATCCACCGGTTCTCTGGCCGGGACTGTATATACAGTATTCGCGTATTATAAGTATAATCCGTTGGAACTGAAGTAAGCGCTTAGATATTAAATCCCAATGACCAAATCCCAATATCCAATGAATGACCAATTACCAATAACCAGAATTGGGATTTGGTCATTGGTAATTCATTGGGATTTGGGAATTGGTTAATTGGTCATTGACAATGAAGTTGATATTGCGTGCAATATATAAGCATCTTTATGCGCATTTCGGCCCCCAACATTGGTGGCCGGCTAAGACTCCGTTGGAAGTCATGGTGGGGGCCATTCTCACTCAGAGCACCAGCTGGAGCAATGTCGAGAAAGCCATTGAGCGTTTAAAAGCCGAGAAGGTTCTCACCGGTCCAAGATTACGCGGATTATCGCTGCCGCGGTTAGCGTCCTTGATCCGCTCGGCGGGTTATTACCGGGTTAAGGCGAAGAGATTAAAAGCTTTTTTGAATTTTTTTTCCGCTGAGTACGGATTGCGGGTCTCGGCTATGGCTAAGCAGGATGCCGCTATCCTGAGGGATCAACTTTTAGCGGTATATGGCATCGGCCCGGAAACGGCGGATTCCATATTGTTGTATGCGTTGCATCAGCCGTGTTTTGTCGTCGATGCTTATACGCGCAGGATATTAGCGCGGTATGGGGCCTGCGCGCCCGATGCTACGTATGAGCAGTTGCAAAATTTATTTATGCAAAACATTGCGCCCGAGGTACAATTATATAATGAATATCATGCTTTATTAGTCCGCCTGGGTAAGGAATATTGCTTAAAAGGGAGACCGCGATGTCGGGATTGCCCGCTGCGAGGATGCCGCAGAAAAGGGGTAAACAAGAACAGATGATAGACGCAGGACGCAAGACGCAGGACGCAAGAGGGTGGTTTTCGGTAGGTGTGTTGGCTATGGTTTTTTGCACTCTCCAGGCTGTGTTAGCGGCTATTGTTTTCGCAGCGCCGTGTTACGGGACGAAGATGCCGGAAAAAAAGGAGTTCTTCGCCGGGGTTCAGCACTACGCTATTTTTGAGCGGGACCTGGAGCAGGGGCAGGGGGATATCCGCAGCACGCAGGATTTTTTGCTGTTTTCTTATGGGATGTGGGATTGGTTAGTTATCGATTTAAAAGGCGGGGCCGGCAATATCAAGCAACATCCTATCGGCAGCGATGAAATTGATTATGACTCCAGTTTTGCCGGGGGATACGGATTCCGGGTAAGGCTGTGGGATTTTAAAAGCGTGAAAGCGGTTTTTGGTTTTCAGCACATTAGCGTCCATCCGCGCTCCAGTTATTCTGCCGGCCGCAGAAACCGGGCTATTTTGGATGATTGGCAGATGTCCTTGTCTGCTTCATCTACGCTATGGGGCGTAACTCCGTATCTGGGAACGCGCTGGTCGCGTGTGGACTATATCCATTGGATCGAAGATAACCGCAAACGCAGCATGTCGGATGCCGGACGCAGCTACGGATGTATTGCCGGAATCGATATCCCGCTGTCGAAAAAAATGTGGATAAATTTAGAAGGGGAGTTTATTGATACGGAAGCGGTGGCGGTGAGTGTGAATACGAGATTTTAGCGAGCCAATCGAGGTAGCCAGGATATAATGACATTTGTTGAGTATCTTAGTTAAAAGCGCATATCAGAGTATCAGGGTACCAGCAGG
>JBFZAQ010000053.1:0-3580 GCA_041308885.1 Candidatus Omnitrophota bacterium
ACAGGTAATATCCGCCAGGATAACACCCGTTGCCCGATAACAAGCGCTCTTCTCGAATATCTCTTGATAGAGACGGCTACACAGATGAGCGAAATCCAGAGTCGAAGACGAATACCGGCTAATCTTTCCTTCCGCTCCCGTACTGGTAAAGTCTACTTTTCTTAAGTATACAATAAGGCTGCGCGCAGCCAAGCAATGCCGGCGCAACTTGATACAAGCCGACTCCAGATTTCTAACCAGCTGGGCTTTTACCGTGTCTTGATCGCCTGAAGGCGGCATAAAAGTCTTACTTTTGTTGATCGAAAGATACTTTTCCTTCTTCTCCGAAGATACCTTATAGACGGATATCCCGCGCAGTTCCAGCCATAACTCCAGCCCAATCTTCCCCAATAAGCGCTGCGCAAATTCCTTGGGCCGATTGATAAAATCAAATACCTGATGCACCCCGCATTTCTCTAAAAGCGCTACCGTATTCGGACCAAATCCGCAAACTCGCTCCAGCGGAATATCGGGAAGTAATTTATGAATCTTGCTGCCCGGACAGGCCAAAAAACCATTAGGTTTATTTTGTTTTGAACACAACTTCGCCAGAGTCTTCGAAAGGCTCAAGCCCACCGAAACCGTTATCCCCAGCTCATTTTGAACCGTTTCTTTGATTTGCCGGGCGATATCCGGATAAGATCCTCGATACAAACGGCGCAGCCCGGTCAAGTCGCAAAAAGCCTCATCGATAGAGTATTCTTCTACTTCCGGAGTAAAGCGCCGCAATATCGTAAAAATCCGCTCGGAATAAATACTGTATAATTCGTAATCACTGGGAAGGACAATCAAGGCCGGACAGGCTTTTCTAGCCTCGCCTAAGCGCATGCCGCGCACTACACCTTGGGCTTTAGCCTCATAGCTGGGGCAAGAAACAATTCCTCGCTCCTGGCCGGTAGCCAATGGCTTTCCTTTTAAATGGGGATTTCGGGCCGCCTCGCAGGAAGCAAAAAAGGCGTCGCAATCCACGTGGGCAATCGCCTGCGGGTATGAGGCGATAGTAATAAACGGAGGAATTTCACTTATATTTGCGCACATTAGCGATTACGACACCGGCGATCGTCAGCTCCTGTTTAGGAATAATAGGCGGGTATTTGGGATTAGCCGAACGTAAAGAAACCTGGACTCCGGATTTTTCAAAGATTTTAAGCGTCCATTCGTTATCTACGCAAGCAACTACAATATCAGAATTGCGGGGCGTAAGATTCCTTTGAATAAGCACCAGATCGCCGGGTAAAATTCCGGCATCTTTCATCGAGTCTCCATCAACCTTTAAGAGGAATGTAGCCTGAGGATTGCTGATTAAATACTCATCCAGGCTCATAAGATCGATAGTCTCTTCCTCTGCCGGGCTGGGAAATCCGGCTTTAATAAACCCCAGCAAGCGCACCGGCCGCTGGACTTTCGCCGGAAGAATCTTTCCGGCGGCATCTTTAAGGATCACCCCTTCTTTAATCAACCGCTGTACGACCTTAAACACCGCATTCTTGGATTTGAACCCGAAGATCTTAAGCATCTCCGAATATGAAGGCATCCGTTTAGCCCGCGAATAAAACTCGTCCAGCTTAGCAGCGTATTTTTTTAGCATGTCTCTATCCATAATAGGAACATTATAGTGAACGAACGTTTACTTGTCAAGCCCTATCTTAAAAGGGATGGCAAGGAGCTTAAAAATGTGGTACGCTTTGTTATGGGGGCGCGAAAGATGGACGGCAAAAAAACAAACGTCTTAATCGTTGATGATGAGCCGGATGTGGCGGCTTCCTTAAAGCATTTCCTCTCTTCAAAAAGCTACACGGTACATGCTGCCTACAAAGGGGAAAATGCGCTCGATATCTTAAAAAAAGAACCGATAGACTTGGTCATACTCGATATAATGATGTTCGGGATGAAAGGCTCCACTATTGCCCGGATGATCAAGGAAAAATACCCGGACATTAAAATCATTATAGTTACTGCCTATCCTGAAGAAGGAAAACGGCTACAACGGGAAATACATTTGGAAGGCCTATTTATCAAACCAATGGGAATTCAGGAATTATTTAATAAATTATTATTAAATTAAATCAAGATAATAATAAAAAACTGGGCATTACACAGCCCAGTTTTTTATTATGGCGGCGACTGGATTTAAACCAGTGGCCTATCGGGTATGAGCCGACTGCTCTATCAGGCTGAGCTACGCCGCCGTCGTTCGCTATAGCTTTGTCAATAGTAATTAAGTAAACCGGATTACAGTGGTTTACTTATTTAATGCTTTGTTCGCTTGGTTACGACGCTCACTCCCCATAGGGGAAACCAATGGTTTCCCCTATGGCGTTCGCCGCGCGAAAAAGGGGACGCTCACTGTCACCCTTTCCTTCAATCAAAAGACTCTATCCTTTAAGGGGAAAATGTTTTTCCCCTTAAAAACCCCTTTTCTGGTTTTTAACCGAAGGAGCAATACTGTATCTAGTGTCTGCCTTCGGCAGACATGGTTA
This sequence comes from Candidatus Omnitrophota bacterium, assembly GCA_041308885.1. Lineage (GTDB taxonomy): Bacteria > Omnitrophota > Gorgyraeia > Gygaellales > Profunditerraquicolaceae > JBFZAQ01. The sequence goes on from JBFZAQ010000053.1 coordinate 2,520, forward strand.
AAAACCAGCTCGTTCGCGACCTGCGTCTTATAAACTTGCGTCTACTTGCGTCATGCGTCATGCGTCATGCGTCTTTTATTGCGACTTACGATTGTGTAATTTTACCATACGCCGCGCGCTTTTCAAGGCTAAATTATTCGCTCCATAATCCCCGCTTGTTCTGACGGGCTTCGGCTAGGGCCTCTTGGAACAATACGGCATATTTCACGTTAGGTTGCGCTACAATTGCTCCGGAATATCCTTGACGGATAATCTCGGCATTAACCATTACTTCCGTAGGCAAAAAAACATACCCCAGCAAACCAACACCTTTGGCCTTAGACTTTAGATCAAATTCAATCCTGACTATTTGTCCTTCCACAAGGCTGCTCAGGTATTCCCGCGCTTCCTTAAAAACTCTTAGCAGCAAAACGGAATCCTTATTCGTGGCATTGGCGTAAACGCGAAACTGGGCGGAAAAGCGGCTTTCGGGAATATCGATGCCGATAAGCTTAAGCTTCTCTCCGCTCTCCAAACGCAGCAGGTTACCGCTTAAAACAGCCGTTACTTTGACCGCGTTATAATCATATTTGCGGCTATACGCCTGACTGACTAAAGTATGTTTTTTATAATGCGCATTACCGTCATCTTGCTCGCCCAGAGCTAACCGAGGAATCAGGCTTAACCAGGCTACCCAGGCCGAATACCGGACGGCTTTACCAAGCATATTAGAAAATTATAATTAAGGAACGGTATGAAAATGGAGCTAAGATATGCTGTATTCTTAAGCGGCTGCGGATCTATCCGATCGATTCCTGCACCTTCTTCAAGATATCTTCAAAGCTGGTAGGCTTCGGCAAAAAGCCTATTGCCCCAAGCTGATTATATCTGTCAATGATACTTTGCGGCTCAAGATCTTTACCGGTTAAAAAAACTATGGGTATATTCTTAGTCGCGTTATTACTCTTAAGCTGCTCGCAGGCCTGATAACCGTCCATATCCGGCATAGCGATGTCCATTAAAATCAAATCCGGCTTTAAAGATTTGGCTAAATTTACGCACTCTTTTCCGGTAGCCGCAGT
>JBFZAQ010000054.1:0-11085 GCA_041308885.1 Candidatus Omnitrophota bacterium
TCTGCGCGAGATCATCAGCAATGTCATTATTCCCACCGAGCAGGTTTCTGAGATTAGGTCCGGCAAGAAAAGGATCTCCCAGCGAAAGTTCTTTCCCGGGTATATCATCGTGGAAATGGACTTGAATGAACAAACCTATTCGTTGATTAAGACTACTCCCGGTGTTACCGGATTTATCGGGTTGGGCAAGAAACCGATGCCTTTGCCTGAGTCTGAGGTGGAAGGGATATTAAAGCGGACGCAGGAAACGCAGGCTAAACCTAGCCCCAAGATTATCTTTGAGAAGGGCGAACAAGTCCGGGTAAACGAGGGGCCCTTCGTTAATTTTAACGGCACTATTGAAGAGATTCACCCGGAAAAAGGAAAACTTAAGGTGAATGTTTCTATCTTTGGCCGTTCTACTCCGGTTGAATTGGAGTATTGGCAGGTAGAGAAGGTATAGTGATTGATTTTGTCCTGGTTAAATGGTTATCCGGTTATATATATAGAGGAAGGTGCTAGAGGGAAAGAATATGGCCAAAAAAATTACCGCGCAGATTAAACTTCACGTTCCGGCCGGACAGGCTAATCCCGCGCCGCCTGTGGGTCCGGCGTTAGGACAGCATGGTGTCAATATCATGCAATTTTGTAAGCAATTTAATGATCAAACCAAGGATCGCGATGGCTTGATCCTCCCGGTAGTCATTAGTGTTTTTGAAGATCGGTCTTTTACCTTCATAATTAAGAGCCCGCCGTCATCGATACTCCTGAAACGCGCGGCCAACCTGGCTAAGGCTTCCGGTATTTCCGGGCGCGAGGTAATCGGGTCAGTAACTAAGAAACAGGTTGAGGAGATCGCAAAGCAGAAGGCCAAGGATTTGAACACTGCCGATTTGGAACAATCGATGAAGAGCATAGCAGGTACTGCCCGAAGCATGGGGATTAAGATAGAAGGATAACCGGATAGCGAAAATGAGAAAGCCCAGCAAGCGTTATAAAGAATCGCAGAAACATGCGGATGGAAATAAAGAGTACCAATTGCGTGAAGCCTTGACTGCGCTTAAAGCCATGAGCCAGCCGAAATTCGACGCATCCGTGGAGTTGCATTTTCATCTGGGGATTGACCCTAAAAAATCCGACCAAATGGTCCGCGGCACGGTAGTCCTTCCTCACGGAACCGGGAAGAAAGTGCGGATTGCGGTTTTTTGCAAAGGTGAGCAGGATAAGCAGGCCCGAGACGCGCAAGCTGATTATGTCGGCGGTAATGATCTTATCGATAAAGTAGCCGGCGGATTCTTAGATTTTGATTGCGCCGTGGCGACGCCCGAGATGATGAGGGATTTGAGCAAGCTCGGCAAGATACTTGGACCTCGCGGTCTTATGCCTAGTCCGAAGACCGGCACGGTAACTAACGATGTGGCTAAAGCCATCGAAGAAGTGCGCAAGGGCAAGGTCGAATTCAAGGTCGATAAGCAGTCGGGTGTGCATCTGGCGGTAGGCAAAATGTCTTTTGAGCTGGATAAGCTTTTTGATAACGCCTCGCGGGTTATTGACGCCTTACAGGAAGCTCGGCCCGCTTCCATCAAAGGGACATTTATTAAAAGCTTATTTATAAGTTCCACTATGAATCCGGGATTCAAAGTCGCCATATGAAAAAAATAGGCCTCATTGTTAAACAGACTTCAGGTAACCGCATTAAAAAGATCGTTGAGAATGCCGACGGGGTGATTATCGTTAAATATTCCGGCCTATCCGGCCCGGACTTAACGGCGTTACGCCTTTCTCTAAAGGGCGTGGATGCCAACCTGTTTATTTTGAAGAATAGTGTCGCCCGCCGCGCCTTTGAGGAATCCGGATTACAAGCCTTGATTGGGCACACCGAGGGCCCTTGCGGTTTAGTGTTTCTTAAGGATGAGCCGGTGGCGGCTTCCAAAGTATTATTTAATTTCGCCAGAAAGAATGAAAAGCTGGTTTATCCGGCTGGCATGCTCTATGACCGTCTTATTGATAATAAAGATATCGATAGCCTGGCCAAGCTTCCGAGCAAGGATGTTTTAAGGGCTCAGGTAGTTATGACTTTGAAGTCTCCGATTACCGGATTCGTCGGGGTGCTCAACCAAACATTAAAGAAATTTGTGTACTGCCTGGATCAGATTAAGCAGAAGAAGTCAGCCCAGTAACCATTTAACCATTAACCATTTAACCATTAACCAATTACCATTTAACCAAACCAAAAGGGGGAGAACAAATGGCAACCGAAAAAATGGATGAAATGATTAAGTCAATTGAAAGTTTGACCGTGCTGGAGCTTTCAGACTTAGTGAAGGCGCTCGAAGAGAAATTCGGCGTTTCGGCGAATATGCCGATGATGGTGGCGGCGGCAGGGGCCGGCGGGGCCGGGGCAGCTGCGCCTGCGGTTGAAGAAAAGACCGCTTTCACTTTGTTTTTAGTCAGCGCCGGGGCGAATAAGATTTCCGTGATCAAGGAAGTCCGGACGATTACCGGTTTGGGATTAAAAGAAGCCAAGGACTTGGTTGATGCCGCGCCTAAGGCGATTAAAGAAGGCGTTGCCAAAGCCGAAGCCGATGAGTTGAAGAAGAAGCTGGAAGCTGCCGGAGCGACAGTCGAATTGAAGTAACTACCATAAAATAGCGCTGCTATGATAAAACGTAAAAGTTTCGCCAAGCTTAAAGAAGTATACGATCTTCCGCATTTGCTGGATGTGCAGACCGAAGCTTATCGGGATTTCCTGCAGGTGGATGTATCCGTGCAGGATCGCCAGCGCGTCGGGCTTCAGGAAGTCTTCCTGGAGATCTTCCCGATCGAAGACGCTAATCGCTCGGTTAAGCTGGAATTCATCAGCTATTCCCTTGGCAAGCCCAAGTATGATGTGATCGAATCGAAGCGCCGCTCGTTAAGCTACGCGGCGCCCTTAAAAGTGCGTTTTCGTCTGACTACCCCTAAGGAGACAAAAGAACAAGATGCCTATTTCGGCGAGCTCCCCCTCATGACCGATACGGGCACTTTTATTATTAACGGCGATGAGCGCGTGGTAGTTAGTCAGCTTCAGCGGTCCCCGGGTGTATCCTTTGAAGAGGAAGATCACCCGACAGGGAAAAAAATATTCTACGGCCGGATTATTCCTTATCGCGGGGCGTGGTTGGAGTTTAAGTATGATTTATCCGAGACGGTTCTGGCTTATGTCGACCGCCGCCGCAGCTTTCCCGCCACCCAGATTTTGCGCATACTCGGGTTTTCTACCGATGAGGAGATTTTTAAGGTCTTCTCCCGAGATTACCCTGAGTTAAGCAATACCCTTAAAAAAGATTATACCAAGAATAAAGAAGAAGCCTATATGGACTTTTACCGCAAGATGCGGCCGACCGAACCGGTAACTAAGGAAGGCGCGGAAGCCCTTTTCTACAGGTTATTCTTCGATCCTGCGCGTTATGACTTGGAACGCGCCGGGAGGTTCATTCTGAACAGAAAATTAGGGATGGATGTTTCTTTAGAAAAGCGGATTCTGGATTCCGAAACGGTGATTAAAGTCGTCGAGTACCTTATGCGGCTGAAGACCGGCGAAGGCAAGATCGACGACATCGATCATTTGGGCAACCGGCGGGTCAAGACTGTCGGTGAGCTGGTGCAGAATCAGGTCCGCATAGGCTTGTCACGGGTCGAGCGTTCGACCCGTGAACGCTTAAGTATCTTGGGTGATTTTGAGAATATCAATGTACATTATCTGATTAATTCCAAGCTGTTGTCGAATCAGATCCGCGACTTTTTCGGCCGCAGCCAGCTTTCCCAGTTTATGGATCAGGTGAATCCTCTAGCGGAAATGACCCATAAGCGGCGGCTTAGCGCTTTGGGGCCCGGAGGACTATCTCGGGAGCGGGCCGGCTTTGAGGTCCGTGATATCCATCCGTCCCATTATGGGCGCATCTGCCCGATCGAAACGCCGGAAGGCCCGAATATCGGCCTTATCGCCTCTTTAAGTTCTTACGCGCGGGTCAATAATCTGGGATTGTTGGAAACGCCCTACCGTAAAGTTGAAGACGGCAAGGTAACCCGCCGTATCGACTATTTAACCGCTGATTTGGAAGAAGATAAAGTAGTGGCTCAGGCCAACGCCGTATTGGACAGCGATGGGACATTCGCGGAGCGGGAAGTTTCCTGCCGGTTTAAGGGCGATTTTCCCAAGGTCGTCCCCAAACAAATCCAGTATATGGATGTTTCGCCCAAGCAGTTAGTTTCGGTGGCCGCGTCATTAATACCCTTTCTGGAGCATGATGATGCCAACCGGGCGCTCATGGGTTCCAACATGCAGCGTCAGGCAGTGCCGTTGTTGATTACCGAGTCGCCGGTTGTCGGAACACAGATGGAAGGAAAAGTCGCCCGCGATTCCGGGACCGTAGTAGCGGCCGAAGAAAGCGGCCGGGTTACCAATGTTGATTCTTCCACGATTACTGTCGGCAAGCAGATTTATCATTTAAAGAAATTCACCCGGACTAACGCGGATACCTGCCTGAATCAGCGGCCGCTGGTGAAATTAGGCGATCGCGTAGAGAAGGGCGAGATTATTGCCGACGGCATCGGCACTAAGCAAGGGGAATTAGCTTTGGGGAGAAATGTCCTGGTCGCTTTCATGCCGTGGCGCGGCTATAATTTTGAAGACGCAATTGTAGTCAGTGAAAAATTAGTCAAGGAAGATACGCTTACATCTATCCATATCGAAGAATTCGAGATCGAGGCTACCGAAACCCGCCTGGGCAACGAAGAGATTACCCGCGATATTCCCAATGTCAGTGAAGAGGCCTTGAGGAATCTCGACGCTGAAGGCGTGGTGCATATTGGAGCCGAGGTCGGGCCGGGAGATATTCTGGTAGGCAAGGTTACCCCCAAGACCGAATCTGAGCTTTCTCCGGAAGAGCGGTTATTACGGGCTATATTCGGTGAAAAGGCCGGTGACGTGCGCGATACTTCGTTGGTTGCTTCGCCGGGGGTTGAGGGCGTGGTTATCGATGTGCATATCTTCCAGCGTAAAGACCGGGGCCGTAAGTCCCGCGAAGATAAGACTAAAGAAAACGCCAAGATCAAAGAGATCAAGGCTTACTATAAGCAGGAAATCGAGTTTGTCGAGAACGAGAAGATCAATCGTATGGCTCAAGTTCTCGGCGTGGACAAGAAGAGGGTGGAGAAGGCCGATCTCGATAATAACGAGGAGGCCAGGATTTTGTCCGCGTCTTTTGATGAACAGATTCAGGAGCTGGCGGCTGAGCAGCAGCAGGAGATCGAGAAGGTCCGTCGCGGCGATGAGCTGCCTCCGGGGGTTCTCAAACGGGTTGTGGTTTATATCGCCACCAAGCGCAAGGTCGCCGAGGGCGACAAACTAGCCGGCAGACACGGGAACAAGGGTGTGGTCGCCCGGATCGTTCCCGAGGAAGATATGCCTTATATGCCTGACGGTACTCCGGTGGAAGTCGTGCTTAATCCTTTGGGTGTCCCCAGCCGTATGAACGTCGGGCAGATCATGGAAACTCACTTAGGATGGGCAGCCAAGGTTTTGAATGTCTTTTGCGACAGCCCGGTTTTCGACGGGGCTACCGAGATGGAAGTCAAAGAGATGCTGGAGAAGGCGAATTTGCCTAAAGACGGCAAGATTAATTTGTATGACGGTTATAGCGGTGATTTGTTTGATCATAAAATTACCGTGGGGTATCTGTATATCATGAAGCTTATTCATTTGGTTGATGAGAAGATACATGCCCGTTCGATCGGTCCCTATTCGCTGGTAACGCAGCAACCGCTCGGCGGTAAGGCCCAGTTTGGCGGCCAGAGGCTCGGCGAGATGGAAGTCTGGGCCCTGGAAGCTTATGGCGCTGCCTTTACGCTGCAGGAGATGTTGACCGTCAAAAGCGATGACGTATCGGGCAGGACCAGGATTTATGAAGCTATTGTCAAGGGCGAGCAACGCTTAACTCACGGCACTCCCGAATCATTCAACGTGTTAATCAAGGAATTACAGGGGTTGTGTCTGGACATCAGAACGGAAAAGGATAAATAAATGGCCGAGATAGCTCCTTTTGACAGCATCGGGATTAAAATTGCCTCCAGCCAGGTGATCCGTTCCTGGTCGAAGGGCGAGATAAAAAAAGCCGAGACTATTAATTACCGCACGCTTAAGCCGGAAAAAGACGGATTGTTTTGCGAAAAGATCTTCGGCCCGGTCCGGGACTGGGAATGTAATTGCGGTAAATACAAGGGGATTAAATTCAAGGGTATCTCCTGCGACCGCTGCGGGGTGAATGTCGATCATTCTTCAGTCCGCCGCGAGCGTATGGGCCATATCGATTTGGCGGCGCCGGTAACTCATATCTGGTTTTTTAAGGCCGTGCCTTCGCGTTTATCCGGCTTGCTCGATATCGGCCTGCGCGATCTAGAGAAGATTATTTATTATGAAGAGTATGTGGTAATTGATCCGGGAACGACTCCGCTTAAGAAGAAGGAGTTGTTAAGCGAAGAGAAGTATCAGGAAGCTTTGTTAAAGTATGGTGCGAATTTTAAGGCCAAGATCGGCGCGGAAGCAGTGCGTGATCTTTTGCGCGAGCTTAATTTAGAGGACCTTTGCCGGAAGCTGCGCCGCGATATGGAGAAATCCAAGGAGGTCATGGCTAATCGCAAGGCAGTCAAGGTCTTGCGGATTATCGAGGATTTCAAGAAGTCGGGCAATAAGCCGGAGTATATGATTCTCTCGGTCGTTCCGGTTATTCCTCCGGATCTGCGGCCGCTGGTCCCGTTAGATGGAGGAAGGTTCGCAACGTCGGATTTGAATGATCTGTATCGGCGGGTGATCAATCGGAATAACCGCCTTAAGAAGTTGATTGAGCTAAGCGCCCCGGAGATTATCATTCGTAATGAAAAGCGCATGCTTCAGGAAGCGGTAGACGCGCTTTTGGATAACGGCAGGCACGGCCGCCCGGTTATGGGGGCGAATAACCGGCCGCTGAAGTCGCTGTCGGACATGCTCAAAGGCAAGCAGGGCCGCTTTAGACAGAATCTTTTGGGTAAGCGCGTGGATTATTCCGGCCGTTCGGTGATCGTGGTTGGCCCGGAATTAAAACTGCATGAATGCGGATTGCCCAAGCAGATGGCCTTGGAATTATTCGAGCCTTTTATCATCAAGAAGCTTAGAGAAAAAGGATTTGTGCATACTATTAAGGGCGCCCGCCGCATGGTTGAGCGCGGTAAGATCGAAGTTTGGGATATTCTGGATGAAGTTATTAAGGATCATCCGGTGCTGTTGAACCGCGCCCCGACATTGCACCGCTTGGGTATTCAGGCCTTTCAGCCGCGCCTGATTGAAGGCAAGTCGATTAAGATCCACCCGTTGGTCTGTACTGCCTTTAATGCCGACTTTGACGGAGACCAGATGGCGGTCCACGTGCCGCTCTCTCTGGAATCTCAGCTGGAAGCTAAGATTCTCATGTTGTCGATTAATAATATATTTTCTCCTGCCGACGGCAGGCCGATAGTAACCCCCACTCAGGATTTGATTTTAGGTACTTCCTATATGTCGAAATTGAAGCCCGGGGCGCGCGGGGAAGGGATGATTTTTGCCAGTGCTGACGAGGTGTTGATCGCTTACGATGATCAATGCGTCGAATTGCATGCTTCGATTAAGGTGCGCGTGGATTCGGTTTATGATATGGAAGAGCGTAAGTTGAATTCCACAAGGCAGTTGATTGAGACGACTGTAGGCCGGGTTATTTTTAATCAGATCCTGCCCGCGGGTTACGGTTTTGTGAATAAGGATTTGAATAAAAGCCGGGTAGGCAATGTGGTGACCGAGTGCTACAAGCGTTTCGGCCATGGCGCGACTATCCAGCTGCTCGATGATATTAAATTGTTGGGTTTTAAATTCGCTACCAGCGGCGGCATCTCCATCGGTATCGATGATATGCACATACCGACCGAAAAGCAGGCGGTAATTAAAGAGGCCCGCGGGGAGGTCAGCAAGATCGAAGATCAATACCGTAAGGGTATCATCACCGACCGCGAGCGTTACAATAAAGTTATCGATATCTGGACCCACACCACGGATTTGGTATCGGATCTTCTTTTTAAAGAGATGGAATCATTTAATCCGATTTTCATGATGGCGGATTCGGGGGCGCGCGGTTCGCGTCTGCAGGTCAGGCAGTTGGCCGGCATGCGCGGGTTAATGGCCAAACCTTCCGGGGAGATCATTGAGAGCCCGATCACCGCTAATTTCCGCGAGGGGTTGACGGTGCTGGAGTACTTTATTTCCACTCACGGCGCGCGCAAGGGTTTGGCGGATACAGCGCTTAAGACCGCCGACGCCGGTTATCTTACCCGTCGTCTGGTCGACGTAGCTCAAGAAGTCATTATTGTCGAGGATGATTGCGGCACGCTAAATGGCATCACCGTGGCGGCGATTATCGAGGGCGATGAAGTGGTAGTCAGCCTTAAAGATCGCGTTGTCGGCAGAGTGGCTTTGGATAATATCGTGGATATCATTACCGACGAAGTCATTGTTGAGCAGGGGTCGATTATTTCCGAAGAGAAAGCCGAAATGATCGAGCGCTTAGGTATCGAAAAGATTCGGATCCGCTCGGTTTTGACCTGCGAATCCGGCCGAGGGGTATGCGCTAAATGTTACGGGCGCAACCTGGCTTCCGGTAAGATTGTCGAAGTCGGCGAAGCGGTAGGAGTTATTGCCGCGCAAAGTATCGGCGAGCCGGGAACGCAGCTGACTATGCGCACGTTCCATATCGGCGGCACGGCTTCCCGTACCGTTGAGCAGTCTTTGTTTAAAGCCAAGAATAAGGGTGTGGTGAAATATCACAGCCTGAGGATCACGGCGAAGAATAAAGAATTTATCGTTTTAAACCGCAACGGTTCGATCAGCATTAACGATAAGACCGGGCGGGAATTAGAGCGTTATCAAATACCCCAGGGGTCTTTTATCAGTATTGCCGACGGAGAAGAGACGACTCAGGGCGTGGCTTTTGTGCGCTGGGATCCCTATACTTATCCGATCTAGACTGAAGTCGGGGGCAAGATTAAATTTGAAGATTTGAAAGAGGATGTTACTGTGCGTACCGAGCTAAATCCGGTGACCAAATTGAATGAGCGCGTGGTCGTCGAGCATAAAGCCGAGTTTCAGCCGCAGATCGTTATTCAGGATGAAAAGGAAGAGGTCCTGGGCATTTATCCGATTCCCATCGGCGCGCATATCATGGTCAGGGACGGGCAGCGCATCGATGCCGGAGAGCTGCTGGCTAAGATCCCGCGCCTGGTAGCTAAGACCAGGGATATCACCGGAGGCTTACCGCGGGTGGCCGAGCTATTCGAAGCCCGTAAGCCGAAGGATCCGGCGGTAATCAGCGAAATCGACGGGTTTGTCGAGTTCGGCGAATCCAAGAAAGGCCAGCGGGTGATCATCGTCCGTTCGCCTACGGGCATGGAGCGGGAATATACTATTCCGCACGGCAAACATCCTAATGTTTATAAGGGCGACAAAGTTACCGCCGGGCAGCAGCTAACCGACGGGCCGGTAGTTTTGCAGGATATTTTACGGGTGTGCGGCGATAAAGCCCTGCAGGAATATCTGGTTAATGAAGTCCAAGAAGTCTACCGTTTGCAGGGCGTGCGGATCAATGATAAACATATTGAGCTAATAATCCGCCAGATGCTGAAAAAAGTGCGCATCGAGGAGCCGGGGGATACCGAATTTCTGGCTACTCAGCAGGTCGATAAGTGGAAGTTCCAGCAAGAGAATACCCGAGTGGTCAAGAAAGGCCAGAAGCCGGCGTTAGCGACACCTTTGCTTTTAGGAATTACCAAATCGAGCTTGACCACCGAGAGTTTTATTGCCTCGGCGAGTTTCCAGGAAACAACCAGAGTCCTAACCGAGGCGGCAGCTTCGGGAAAGCATGATGAATTATTTGGTTTAAAGGAAAACGTAATCGTAGGACATTTAATCCCTGCGGGTACTGGTTTTCGCGCCCACCGCGATATTGAGGTAGTAAAGCATGCCGCGGCTAAAAGCGAAGAAAAAAAGGCCGAGGAAGCAGTAGCTGCATAAATAAAAAAGGTAAAAGTTATGCCGACAATCACGCAACTTATCAGGTTAGGCAGAAGAGCCAAGATCAAGAAGACCAAATCGCCGGCGCTTAAGGCGTGCCCGCAGCGCCGCGGGGTGTGCACGCAGGTAAAGACCATGACCCCCAAAAAGCCGAATTCGGCGCTGCGTAAGATCGCCAGGGTGCGTTTGACGACCGGTATCGAAGTAACTGCCTATATCCCCGGCGAGGGGCATAACCTGCAGGAGCATTCCATAGTTTTGGTGCGCGGAGGCAGGGTAAAGGATTTACCCGGTGTACGCTACCATATTGTCCGCGGCACGCTGGATTCCGCGGGTGTCAATCAGCGGAAAAAATCACGGTCGAAATACGGAGCGAAACGGCCCAAGCAATAAGTCTATAGTCGATAGTCGATGGTCGATAACCTATAACCTAACACCTAAAACCTATCACTTAAATGAGAAGAAGAAAAGCCCAAGAAAAAGATGTATTAGCCGATCCGAAATTTAACAGTAAGATTGTGGCCAAGTTTATTAACATGGTTATGTTCGAGGGTAAAAAATCGATAGCTGAAAGCATCGTTTACGGGGCATTTGATATTGTCCGGCAGAACACCAGCGAGCCGGACGTCCTTAAGATTTTTCATAAAGCGATTGATAACGCCCGTCCCCGCCTGGAAGTCAAGCCGCGGCGCGTAGGCGGGGCTACGTATCAGGTCCCGATAGAAGTGCGCCAGGAGCGCGGGACTTCCATCGCGCTGCGCTGGATCCGCGACTATGCCCGTACCAAAAAAGGCAAGTCCATGCGCGAGCGCTTGGCCGATGAAATCATCGCGGCTTACAAAGGAGAAGGGTCGGCTTTAAAGAAGAGAGACGATACGCACAAAATGGCCGAATCTAATAAGGCCTATGCCCACTTTAGATGGTAATAGATATGGCCAGAAAAATAGCGCTGGATAAATTAAGGAATATCGGGATTATCGCGCATATCGACGCGGGTA
>JBFZAQ010000055.1:0-15633 GCA_041308885.1 Candidatus Omnitrophota bacterium
CTTGCCGCCGCGGCTGGTCAACCGATTATCTTCCATCGGAGTGCGTTTCACGTAGCCAAACTCGGTTACGGTCAAAATCGTCGAATCCTTGCGGGCCAAAACCATATCGATAACTTGATCGGTTTTATCCAGCTTAATTGCCCGCACCCCCTGCGCCTGCCGGCCCATATCCCGTACCATCGCTTCCGAGAACCGAATGGCTTTGCCGGCGAGGGTACCAAGCAACAACTCCTGGCTTCCGTCGGTCATCTCGACCCCGATCAGCTCATCATCTTTATCCAGAGTCATTCCCAGAATCCCGCCCTTGCGCGGATTCCCGTAAGCATCCAACCGGGTTTTCTTGATCTGGCCGTTCTTAGTTACCATGACCAAATACTTATCCCCAATAAACTCCTTCACCGGGATGGTCGAACTTACTTTCGACCCCGGTTCCATTTGGAGCAAATTAATAATCGCCTTGCCTTTGGAAGTCCGGGCTGCCTGCGGGATCTCATAAACCTTCAGCCACTGGACCTGCCCTTTATCGGTAAAAATAAGCAGGTAATCTTTAGTGGAGGCGACAAAAAGATGCTCCACAAAATCCTCTTCCTTGACTTCGGCTCCGGTTACCCCCTTGCCGCCGCGTTTTTGTTTGCGATAGGAGCTGACCGGCAGCCGCTTGATATAGCCGCCATGGCTGATAGTCACCACCACATCTTCTTCGGCGATTAGGTCTTCCACCTCGAGCTCCTGGACTTGCCCGACGATATCGGTGCGCCGCTCATCCCCGTAACGTTCTTTCAAGGCCGCGAGCTCGTCTTTAATGATCCCCTCGATCTTCTTTTCCGACGCCAAAATCGCCCGGCAGATCTCAATTGTCTTTAGCAGCTGCGCATACTCGGCATCGATCTTGTCCCGCTCCAGCGCGGTCAAGCGCTGTAGCTGCATTTCTAATATTGCCTGGGACTGGACCTGCGACAGATCGAATTCTTTCATCAGGCGATCCCGGGCTTGTTCCGTGCTCTTAGAAGTTTTAATCGTTTTAATAATCGCGTCGATGTGCTGTAAGGCGATTTTTAGCCCCTCGAGTATATGGGCCCGTTTTAAGGCTTTATCCAACTCAAATTGGGTCCGGCGGCGAATTATTATTTTTCGATGCGCCACATAATACTCCAACATCTGGCGCAGGGTTAACACCCGCGGCCTGTTCTCAACCAAGGCCAACATAATAATCCCAAAAGTCGTCTCTAGCTGGGTATGCTTAAAAAGCTGGTTCAGGATTATTTGCGGCTCGGCGTCGCGCTTAAGCTCGACCACTACCCGCAATCCGTCTTTATCCGATTCGTCGCGGATATCGGAAATCCCTTCGATCTTCTTCTCGTCGACTAAGCCGGCGGCGGCTTCGATCAACCCCGACTTCTGCACCTGATAGGGGATCTCGGTAATCACGATTAAGTCTTTGCCGTTCTTTTGGTGCTCGATAGTAGCCCGGGCCCGCACCGTCAACTTGCCTTTGCCCGTAGTATACGCTTCGGCAATCCCCTCTTTTCCGCAGATCACACCGCCAGTCGGGAAGTCGGGGCCTTTGACGATTTTCATCAATTCTTTGATTTCGGCGGCGGGATTATCCAATAAATAAATAATGGCATCCGCCACTTCCTTAAGGTTGTGCGGAGGAATATTAGTAGCCATACCTACGGCGATCCCGCTTGACCCGTTGACCAAAAGATTAGGCAGGGAGGCAGGTAACAAAAGCGGCTCTTTAAGCGAGGCGTCAAAATTCGGGCCGAAGCTTACTGTCTCCTTATCGATATCAGCCAGCATATCTTCGGATATAGCCGCTAACCGGGCTTCGGTATAACGCATCGCCGCGGCAGTATCGCCGTCGATAGAGCCGAAGTTGCCCTGGCCATCAACTAAAGGGTAACGTAAAGAAAAACTCTGGGCCATGCGCACCAGCGTATCGTACACCGCCACGTCTCCGTGGGGATGATATTTACCTAACACTTCACCGACAATCCGGGCGCACTTCTTATACGGCTTAGAATGCTCCAGGCTTAATTCCTGCATCGCGTAAAGAATCCTCCGATGCACCGGCTTCAATCCGTCGCGGACATCCGGCAGGGCCCGCCCGACGATAACGCTCATGGCGTAATTTAAATAGGCGTCTTTGACTTCGTCTTCGATGTAAACCGGGATTATCTTTTCGTTACGCGTGTACATGGAAATCCTGCGCCTCTTTTAGTTGTCCGTACAAAGATATCATCACCGCCAGGCCAAACGGAGCGAATAAAGAACCTAAACCATATTGGGCCAGCGAATAGCCCCAGACCAGTATTGACTCGCTCCCCTTCCAAGCGGCCATAGCCGCCAGAATGACAAATACCGGCAGATATACCGCTAGCGCCGCGGCGGCAATCAAAGCCAGCGTGCCCACCACGGGATTAATCCGCGCCTGCACTAATTGCCAACTTCGGCGCAAGGCGGCCACCGGGCTAAGATTCTCCAATACGATTGCCAAGTATACGAGCGATAACCGTAGGCCATAGTAGACAAAGACGCTGATAACGGCAACCGCGATTAAAACTCCGCAGGCTATTCCTAAGATAGCCTTAAATTTGTATAACGGCGCGCAGATCAAAACCCCGCAGGCCGACGCCAAGATGATAACTGCCAATGCCAACGCGATGTAGATCAAAGCAGCCAAAAGAACCGGGAGGAACAATCTGCCCGCGTCTTTAATATTGCCTAGGGGGCGGATACGCGCCTGTCCCAAGCCCTGCTGCACGGCTAAGATAAGCGCCACATACGCCCAAATTGATAAAATAACGATCGCCAGGTTAATGATCATTGCCGCGCCGGCAGCCGTGGGGCTGTCCGGTTTCGGGCCATATTTAACCAACGCATAGACCTGCAGCAACAAAGGCGGCAGATACCCGATAAGATAAGTCCCGCAAAGAGCGAGAAGATTCTTTTGCCATAATCCGAGGCCTTGTCTGAATACGGCCAACACGCCGATCTTCTGTGCGGAGCTAGCATCACCAGCTTGGGGAATTATCACTTCCATGGCTAAATATCCAAATTCTTGACTTGATGGGCGTAATTTTCAATAAACTCTCGACGCGGCTCAACCTGGTCGCCCATTAAAACCGTAAACATCTTGTCCGCCTCAACTGAATCCTCAAGAGTTACTTTTAAGATAGTCCGCTTTTCCGGGTCCATAGTCGTATCCCATAGTTGCTGCGGATTCATTTCGCCTAAGCCTTTATAGCGCTGGATATGCATTCCTTTAGCAGCCAATTCTTTTATATAGGTTAAAACATCCCTCAGGGCAAAAAGCTCTTTTTGATCTTTGTCATCGGTGATTTTATAAATTGGCTTGGGTTTCTTATCCAAGCTGGCCGCCTTGCCTGCGATCAATACGGGCGCCTCGGCCATATAAGTGGCGATATCCAAACCTAACTTCTCGATTTTAGCCACAATACTATCGATATCCTGAGCCTCAAACAACTCCATGACATCGCACTCCGCGTCTTGGCCGTCTTTTTCAGTTAAATCGGCTAATTCCTTATCTGAATAGAGAAAATGCTCGTTACCACCCACTTTCACCCTATAAATAGGCATTTTTTTGGTCTTGGGATGTCTAGATAGGGTATATTTTGCAAAGTTTACTCCCTTTTTCTCCATATTTCTACAAATCTTTTCCAGATCCACCAATTGCTGTAAAAGCTCTTTAAACTGGGTGTCAGTAAACGCATCCTTGTCTTTAACCTTGATAAATTGCTGTCCTTCTCTGCCCAGCTCAAGCAGCAATGCGTCCATTTGCTGCTCGGTTTGAATATATTCTTCTCTTTGCCCGCGTTTAATTTTAAACAGCGGCGGCTGGGCGATATAAACAAAACCCCCCGCAACAAGTTTATGCATGTGCCGGTACAAAAGCGTCAATAGTAAGGTGCGAATATGCGAACCGTCGACGTCCGCGTCCGCCATCAGAATCAACTTATGGTAGCGTAACTTAGCCAAGTCGAATTCTTCGCCGACGCCGGTGCCCAAGGCCGTAATTATAGTCCGGATCTCCTCGTTAGATAAAATCTTATCTAGGCGGGCCTTTTCAACATTCAGGATCTTGCCCTTAATCGGCAGAATCGCTTGAAACCGCCGATCGCGTCCTTGCTTGGCCGAACCGCCGGCGCTGTCGCCCTCGACGATATACAGCTCGCACAACGCCGCATCTCTCTCGGAACAATCGGCTAATTTCCCGGGCAAACCAGCGCCTTCCAGCGCCCCTTTGCGGCGCGTCAACTCCCGCGCTTTGCGCGCCGCCTCCCTGGCCCGCGAGGCCACAACGACCTTTTCCACGATTTTGTTGGCCACTGACGGATTTTCTTCAAAAAAAGACGTCAGCGCCTCCAGGCTGGCGGACGCAGTCAAGCCCTCCACTTCAGAATTCCCTAATTTGGTCTTGGTCTGACCTTCGAACTGGGGATTAGGCACCTTAATACTAATGACGCAGGTTAAACCTTCCCGCGCGTCATCGCCGGTAATTGCCAGTCCGTCATTCTTGATTAAGTTTTTGGCCTTGGAATAGCCGTTAATCGCCCGGGTCAACGCCGACTTAAACCCCGACAAGTGCGACCCTCCCTCAATAGTATTGATATTGTTGGCAAAAGAATAAATGGTTTCCGCATAGCCGTCATTATACTGCAGGGCCCCCTCGATAATCACGCCCTCCTGCTCCTTTTGAAAATAAATAAGTTTATTGTGCAAGGGGTTTTTATTTTTATTCAAATACTCGACAAAAGAGGATATGCCTCCGGCAAATTCAAAGACCGCTTCTTTATCCGACCGCTCGTCGGTCAGCGTAATCTTTAACCCTTTGTTCAAAAAAGCCAGCTCTCTTAACCGCTGAGACAGAATATCGTAAGAATACTCGGTTTTGCTGAAAATGGTTTTGTCCGGCTTAAAGGTAACCTTAGTCCCGGTGCTATTGGACTTACCGATGACCGCCAGCTTGGAAACGGTTTTTCCGCGCTCGTATCGCTGATGGTGGATTTTACCTTCCCGGCGCACCTCAACCTCGAGCCAATCGGACAGGGCGTTGACGACGCTAACCCCGACTCCGTGTAACCCTCCGGAAACCTTATAAACTCGATGGTCAAACTTACCGCCGGCGTGCAGAGTAGTCAACGCCACCTCGACCGCGGGTTTCTTCTCGGTCTTATGAATATCGACCGGGATACCCCGGCCATTATCCATAACGCTGACGCTATTGTCATGGTGAACCTCGACTTCTATGGAGTCGCAATACCCGGCCAACGACTCATCCACACTATTATCAACCACTTCATATACCAAATGATGCAACCCCCGCACCGAGGTATCGCCGATATACATCGCGGGCCGGCGCCGCACCGCCTCGATCCCTTCCAGCACTTGGATTGTGGTCGCGTCGTACGGCTTAGGATCCTTAACCGCGTCTTTTAAGGTTTTTGCGGGCTTTACTTCTTCCTTCTTCACTAACTTTCTCCTAAATAAAACTGGATGTCTTTGACCGCAGGCGCACACCCCTGTAAACTCTGCACCACTGCCTGCTTCTTAATATTAAAATGATACAGCCAACTCGACGAGTCTACAGCTACAACTAAAACCCCTTGCCTAAAATAATGTATTTTTATATGCCCGAATTCCTTTTTCGTCAAGACCTTTTTTAAAGCGCGGTAGTGGTCGCCGTCGCTGTCTTTTCGTCTTTGCTGTAAAGTCTGCATAAACGACTGCAGGGCATCTTTAATGGTTTCCATTGCTACCCCAAAAGCATCGGCATTATAATATATATGTAGCCATCCTGCCGAATAACTCCGCGGTTATCGTTGCCGCTGAGCTCTAACTCCACGCGCTGGGTAGGTAAATTTTTTAACACATCGATTAAGTACGCTGGATTAAACCCGACAACAACCTCCTTGCCTTGATACTCAACCGCCAATTCTTCCCGCGACTCCCCGATATCCGGCGTCGTTTTGGATATAACCAGTTTGTTCTTAAATACCTCGAATTTAACCGGCTGATAATCCGGCGTCGACAATAACGCGGCCCGGCGAACCGCTAACAAAAACTGCTCCCGGTCCACGCTAATCTTATTCTCCGAGGCCGGCGGAACAACTTGTTGATAATTAGGAAATTCCCCTTCAATAAGCCGGGATATAATTACCAAATACCCGAGATCAAATAAGGCTTGATTCCCGCTCACAATCAGAGAGCAAATCCCGTCTTCCTTTAAATTACGCCCTAATTCATGAATTGTTTTAATCGGCACAATAAAATGTATTTCTTGGTTAATAATAGCCGGAAGTTTTTTTAAGTTAATCGCCAGGCGTTTTCCGTCGGTAGCCACAATAACCAACTCGTTTTTTTCGATTTTAAACATAACCCCGTTTAATACATACCGGGTCTCATCAACTGACGCCGCAAAGGATACTAAGCGCAACATCTCTTTAAGATCACCCTGCTCCAATTCAATGACCTCTTTATTTTTAAACTCCGGCAGTTTGGGAAATTCTTCGCCGCCCGCCCCCATAATTTTAAACTGACAGGAGTCTGTTTCAATGATCACCATATTGTTTTTCTTTGTCATGACCGAAACGTTTTCTCCGGGCAGCTCTTTTATTATGTCGGAAAATCGCTTCGCCGGTATAGATACGGCGCCCGGTTCAATAATATCCACAGGTAATTCACAACTTATACCGATATCCAAATCAGTCGCGGTCAGGCGGATTTTGTTCGCCTCTGCCGTAACCAGAATATTCGCAAGTATTGGCAATGCAGACTTTGGATTAATAATATTTTGCACCGCCTGCACGGCGTTAACCAAGATTTCCCGGTGAATTTTTATTTTCATAGCTGCTCCTTCTAATATTAATTATTTATAAATATTAAATCGTATTAGTAATAATACAACTCAAAACTGTTTACAAGTTTATATCTTGCTTTGTGATAATCGGTTGCCGTAATGATATGTTGTGGACAACCGGTGAATTTATTGTTTAATGATCTGCATAACTCGTTGTAATTTTTCTCTCAAGACGGTATTGGTTTGGGTGTCTTGTTTGATCTTATTATACGAATGCAAAACCGTGGTATGGTCTTTCCCGCCAAAGCACCCGCCGATTTCCGGGAGGGATAAGTCGGTTAATTCCCGGCTCAAAAACATGGCGACCTGCCGGGGCAACACAATATTCTTATTCCTTTTTTTGGTTTTTAATTCCGGCAGCGGAATGCCGAATTCCTCGGCGACACACCGTTGAATAAAATCCACCGTAATTAATTTTTGGGGTTCTTTGAGAATATCTTTTAACACTTCTTTGGTTAAGTCTAGAGTAATCGGCTCCTCTTCTAATAATGAATAAGCTATAGTCCGGATCAACGCCCCTTCTAATTCGCGGATATTAGTTTTGATGATACCGGCAATAAAAAAGATTACATCATCCGGCACGCTCACCGGTTCGCGCTCCACTTTCTTTTTCAGGATAGCGACCCGGGTTTCCAGGTCGGGCGGCTGAATATCGGTAGTTAAGCCCCAATTAAAACGCGATACCAAGCGCTCTTGGAGATTGGAAATTTCTTGCGGCGGCCGGTCAGAACAAATGATGATTTGTTTGTGGGCATCGTAAAGGGTATTGAAAGTATGGAAAAATTCTTCTTGTGTCGATTCCTTGCCGGCTATAAAGTGAATATCATCGATGACCAGGACGTCTATGGAGCGGTATTTTTGCCGAAACGCCGAAGTTGAGTGGTGTTGAATTGCTTCAATCAGCTCGTTGGTAAACCTCTCCGAAGGTAAGTAGCATATTTTTAATGGGCTTCCCGAGCGGTTTTTAATGGCGTGGCATACAGCTTGAATAAGATGAGTCTTGCCTAATCCTACCCCACCATAAATGAAAAATGGGTTGTAGGTTTTAGCCGGCGCGTCGGCGACTGCCAGCGAATAAGCGTGGGCATGCCGGTTAGAAGATCCCACCACAAAATTGTCAAAGGTATAGCGGGGGTTGAGCGCGCCCGCCGCGTGTGCCGGTACGCTTATATGGTTGTTAACAGTTTTTTGAATCGGGATATTTTTATTCCCTGTATCTACCGTCAGGGCGAACTCGGTGATGTGCGGCGCGGTCTTACTGAGCGCGTTCTGGATGAGCGCGCGGTAGTGTTTTTCTACCCAATCCCTGAAGAACGCGTCTGGCGTAATTAGGGTGAGGGAGTGTGCGTTAGGAAAATCCGCTTTCAGGGGAGCGATCCAGGTCGCAAAAACACTCTCTCCTAGCAGTTCTTGGAGTTGTTTTTGAGCTAGGCCCCAATAATCAGTTAAATCCGACATACTATTCACACTATCCACAACTTATCCACATAGTGTATAAATCTGTGGATATCTTTTAAGGTGCGTTAACCTAGATTCTTCCTGTCGTTATATATTGATCGGCAGAAGTCAAATGCTGCCACCCGAAGCCGAAGCGTGCATATTATACATTAATTCTTTTGACAGTCAACAAAAAAATGTACCTTGACCTTGGGCGTTTTGTGTGTTACAATTCTCTCTCGTAAATTTTTTAGCCTAAAACCCTCTCTGTTGACAGAGGTTAGGCTTGTGTTATAATATTCAGAATTGATTTTGAAGGAGACTAATTATGAAAAAACATCTCTCGACCCCGACTAAGAAGGCCGGCAAGCGGGTGCACGGATTCCGCCGGAGAATGAGTACTAGCGCCGGCCGCAAAGTAATCGCGCGCCGCCGCCAAAAAGGCCGGAAACGCCTGTCGCGCTAATGATCAACAGGGTGTTGCGTTGGATGATGGTGGATATCTACCAACGGACTATCCGGCCGGCATTGCCTACGCACTGCAGGTTTAACCCGACGTGTTCCGAGTACGCCCTGCAGGCTATTGAGAAATATGGGTGGTTTAAGGGATTGGGGAAGGTTATAATGCGGGTTCTGGCGTGCCATCCTTATTCCCGGCGGTCCGCCCACTACCCCTTAGAATAATTATGGAAAAAAGAGTCCTCGTTTTTTTGGCCGCATCCTTATTGATCATGACCGGTTGGTCGCTGATTGTCGGGAAGTTTTATCCCAAGGCGGCGATTCCGGCCGCGCAAGTTATACCGGTCAAGACGACTTCGTCCCAGCCGGCTATTAGTTTGCCTCCCCCCGCCCCAGCCTCTACGCATCCATCTCAAGAGATAGCCATTGAAAACAACCAAGTCAAGTTGATATTTGACGAAGCGGAAGCCGCGATTAAGGGAGCCGTTTTTAAGCAATATCAGAATTATGCCTATAATACGATTAATGGATTGAAGCTAGGGGTTCCAATTTTGTTCGCTAAAGACGCATTAACTGATAATAAAATTGTCTTTGGAGGCAAAACCGAAAATTTACAAATTAATAAAGTCTTTACTTTTAACGATTCAAGCTATTTGGGCAGATTGGACATTGTTATAAAGAATATGTCCAATCTGAAATATTCTCAACCTATTGAATTAGCATTAGGAACTATTGATTTTGCGGCCAATCAGGAGGAATCGCGCTATAAGGATGTTACTGTGTTCACGCCGGATAAAATAGTACATGCTAATGGCCGTAAGAGCACCAGTTTTGATAAGGTGAAGTTTATCAGTATACGCGATCGCTATTTTGCCGCCATCGTTGAGCCTGAGTCAGGTAATATGAAGGGCTATATTAAGAAAATCGATAAAAATAAATCGGAGGCGGGCGTAATCATCGACGCCACGTTGGAAGAAGGTCAGAGCGCACAGTTTGGTTTCTATATCTATTTGGGGCCGCAAGATTTACAGTACATTAATGAGCATAATACCGATTGGTCGGCCATAATGTACCATGGCACATTTGATTTTATTTCGCAGTTGCTTTTACAGTTGCTGAACTTTATTTATAAGTTCGCCCATAATTGGGGCATCGCTATTATAGTACTTACATTGATAGTTTATATTGTATCTTTTCCGTTATCTCTGAAGCAGATGCGCTCAATGAAAGAAATGCAGCATTTACAACCCAAAGTTGAAGAGCTGCGTAAAGCCTATAAGGACAATCCGCAAAAGTTTAATAAAGAAGTGATGGAGTTATATCGTGAGCATAAAGTTAATCCTATCGGTGGCTGCTTGCCTATGATTCTCCAGATTCCTATATTCTTTGCCCTATACCAAGCTCTTATTCGTTGTATAGCTTTAAAAGGGGCAAGCTTTCTTTGGATTAAGGATTTGTCTAAGCCGGATAGCTTATTTACCTTGCCGGTAGCTATACCAGTCATTGGTAACGAAATTAATATCCTGCCGATTTTAATGACAGCGGAAATGTTTGTTCAGCAGAGAATGACTACAGCTGCAACTGCTGGGGGTTCTGCTGAACAACAGAAGATTATGATGATTGTTTTTCCGTTGATGTTTGGTTTTATTTTTTACCACATGCCCGCGGCGCTCGTGCTCTACTGGTTCGTTAACAGTACGCTAATGTTGATTTATCAGTTACGCGTAAGCCGATCCAAATGACCCCCAAAACTTATATCGAAATAGAAGGCAGGACTGTTAAGGATGCGGTTAAAAAAGCGCTCAAGGAGCTTAAGGCGCACCGCAGCCAAGTTATTATCGAGGTGGTCAGCGAAGAAGAAAAAGGGCTCTTTGGAATGCAGGGGGCTAAGCCGGCAAAAGTCAGGGTGAGCATTAAGAAGATAGAAAACGCTTGACAAAACAATGCCGCCTTAGATAATAAATATAGCTTCCAGTTCCTTAAGGAACCGGGTAAGGGCATATGGGTAAAATTATTACTATTTGTAACCAAAAGGGCGGCACAGGCAAGACTACTACAGCGGTTAATTTATCTAGCTATATCGCCTTGGCTAACCATAAAGTTTTAGTGATCGATCTTGACCCTCAGGCAAATTGTACTAGCGGATTAGGGATTGACCGACAGCAGGTGAAGAAAAGCACCTACCACATTTTATTAGAAGAAGATAAGCTGGAAGATATTGTTCAACAAACTGCTATTGCCAATTTGTGGCTGGCGCCGTCCAATATCGATTTGACCGGCGCGGAAATTGAGTTAGTCGGTTTACTCGGCCGGGAATATCGGCTGAAGAGGGCGCTAACCGCGGTAAGAGATCAATATGATGTTATTATTATTGATTCACCACCGTCCCTTGGCTTATTGACGATTAATGGGTTATGTGCCGCGGATTCTGTGCTGATACCCGTTCAGTGTGAGTATTATGCGTTGGAAGGATTAACGCAACTCCTTAATACTATTGAACTTGTGAAAAATCACCTCAATCAACAATTACAGGTTGAAGGCGTTCTTTTAACTATGGCCGATTTTCGCACCAACTTAACTAAAGAAGTTATTCAAGAAGCTAAAAACTTTTTTAAAGATAAAGTATATGAAACAGTCATTCCTAGAAGTATTCGTTTAACCGAAGCTCCAAGCTACGGTAAACCCATTGTAACGTATGATAAAGATTCATTAGGGGCCAAGAAATATGAAGAGCTCAGTCTCGAAGTAATGAGGCAATTTCGGACCAGATTGGACATTGTTTCTGACCAGCATACTATACCGCAGGTTAAATCAGGAGCCGCATAATGGACAGAAAAGCATTAGGTCGAGGGCTGGGGGCATTAATCCCGCAGAGGGAGAGCAGCGGGCCAGAGGTTGCACATCAGGATGGAGAAAGAATTGTTTATGCCGATCCGCAACAGATCAAGCCAAACCCCTTTCAACCGCGCGAAGAATTTGATGATCAGTCTCTAGCCGAGCTGGCCCAATCGATAAAAGAAAAAGGCGTTATTCAGCCGTTGTTAGTCCGACGATCAGCCGATGGGTATGAGCTGGTGGCCGGGGAGCGCCGGCTGCGGGCGGTTAAGATTTTGGGTTTAGAAAAGGTGCCGGTCATAGTCCGGGAAATTGAAGATCAGGATTCGCTGGAGTTGGCCTTGATCGAAAATATTCAACGTCAAGACCTCAATCCTATCGAGGAAGCCAAAGCCTATCAATATTTAATCGACAAGTTTCAGATTACCCAGGAAAAAATCAGCCAGATTTTAGGCAAGGCCCGGGTGAGCATTACAAATACGCTGCGGTTGTTAAGGCTGCCTAAAGATATTCAAGCTCAGATGCGTCAAGGCCGCATCCCGTTTGCCCATGGCCGAGCGCTGCTGGAGGTCCAGGATGAGCAGTATCAGCGCCGGCTGGCCGGAGAAATTGTTGCCAAAGGATTATCCTTAAGCGAGTTGGACGGTTTGATCAGGGCCCGCCGCTTGCCGTCGGGACGGCGGATAGCCGCCCGGGGCGCGGCAATTGATCCTTACACGGCGGTGCTGGTGGAGCAGCTGCAGCAAGTATTAGCCACTAAAGTACGGGTGCAAAAGAAAACGAAACGCGGTACAATTATTATCGAGTTTTATTCTCCGGAAGATTTAAAAAGGATCGCAGTTAAAATCGTGGGAGGCGCATAGCGGATAGTTATGAACCAGGCAACTTTAATTCTTATTAAGCCCGACGGGTTAAAAAAATCTCTGACCGGAAATATCTTAACCCGGCTTTCGGAAACCAAGCTGGAGATAGTGGCGGCTAAAATTACCCGGGTTTCGACGGAGTTGGCCGAGGAGCATTACCGGCACTTAAAGGATAAACCGTTTTTCCCGGAATTGATACGTTATCTACGCGGGGAGTTGCATGATCGGTTGAAAGTCATGGCTTTGGTTTATTATGGCAGTAATGCCACGGTTAAATGTCGGCAGCTGGCCGGCGCGACTAATCCGGAAGAGGCCGATTCTACTTCGATCCGGGGGTCGTACGGGAGAATTACCACGGCCGGAGTATATGAAAACGTGGTGCATGTTTCTTCGGAGCCGGCCGAAGCCGAACGGGAGATCAAATTGTGGTTTGAGCCGGAGGAGATCATCGTGGATCTGTATCCGACGAAGGAAGCGCGGGTTGAGGCGCATAAAACTAAGGTTTGGGCTTAAAGCGAGGTGCAGATGATACGCAGTATGACCGGTTACGCGGCAGCCGAAAAACAGATAAGTCCGTTAGGCAAAGTAAGCGTTGAGTTGCGCAGTTCCAATCATAAATTCTTGGAGGTCGTATTTCATTTACCGGAAGGCTTCTTGTCGTTGGAAGATAAAATTAGAAAAGAAATCGAAGGTAAGCTTAAACGCGGAAGATTAACCTGCCGGGTAGCTATTTTTAGCGGGCAGGCCAGCAACGTCATTATTCAAAAAGAATTATTACGCAAATACGTCAGCGCCTTACGGGCCGTGGCTAAGGAGTTTAAATTGCGGGATGATATCCCTCTGGACGCTTTTTTGCATTTGCCCGGTGTCGTGTCGTTGGCCGCCAGCGTGCAGCCGGAGCAGGCCATCTGGCCTAGGCTTAAGCCGCTCATCCGTCAGGCCGTTGCCGATTTGGACCGCGCCCGGTATAAAGAAGGCCGGGCCTTGTCCGGATATTTACGTGTCCGGGCTGTGGCTATCGGCCGCGACCTGGAGGCTATAAAAATACGGTATGCGGCAGCCCTGAAAGAGAAGATCGCCGCTTTAGTCTCTAATGATGAGCGATCAAGCTTCCAGAAAAGCTCGGATATTACCGAAGAAATCGAGCGTTTAAGTTTTCATGCCCACAATTTTCTGCATAAGTTGCAGCGCAGCGGTATCGTCGGAAAAGAGCTGGATTTTATAGCCCAAGAGATGCAGCGCGAAACCAACACTATGGGGGCCAAATCTTTCGATAAGCATGTCTCGGCCCGGGTAGTGCAGATGAAGAGCCAGATTGAGAAGATCCGGGAACAGGTTCAGAATGTCGAATAATGCCTAGCCGCGGACTGATATTCGTTATCTCGGGGCCGTCGGGGTCCGGCAAGACGACGTTAATGACGCGCCTTGTGCGTCAGCCGGGATTACGCGCCAGGCTTATCCGTTCCGTCTCGTTAACCACGCGGCCGCGCAGGTCGCAGGAACGCGAGGGTAAGGATTATTTTTTTCTTAGCCCGGCGCAATTTCGTCAGCGCCTGCGGGCTAAGAAAATTCTTGAATGGACTAAGTATTTGGGGTATTATTACGCGACTCCGAAGGAGTTTGTCGAGCAGGCGTGGGATCGGGGCAAACATTTGGTTTTATGCCTGGATATCCCGGGGGCGCGGCAGATCAGAACATTTTATCCCGGCCAAACAGTAACTATTTTTGTTATGCCTCCGTCGCTGGATTTATTGGAGGCGCGGATAAGTAACCGCTGCAGCCGGACTAAAAGGACCGAAGTGCTAGGCAGGATTGCGCAGGCGAAGAAAGAGATGCTCTACGCTGCGGAATACAATTATTGTATTGTTAACGAGCATTTATCGGAATCGGTGAAAGAATTGGCGCGCATTGTGAAAGCCGAGTTAACCAGGAAGGTGTGATATGGAGTACGTGGAGCTGGAGAAGTTGTTGGATACAAGCGAACACTCTATCTATAAGTTAGTAGTCTTAGCCTCCAAGCGGGCTCTGGAAATTGCCGAAGGCCAGCCCAAGCTGGTAGAGGTTAATAGCTCGGTGAAACCATCGACGGTGGCGTTGTATGAGATCGCCAGCAAAAAAGTGCAGTGGAAAAAAGCCCCGAAGCAGCAATAGGACATGAGGAAGGCTAAACAGGTTATTCTAGGAGTAACTGCGAGCGTTGCCATATATAAGGCCTGCGATATCCTGCGCAGGTTACAGGAGCGGGGCGCGCAGGTCTCCGTGGTCATGACGCAGGAAGCTCAGGAGCTTATCCGGCCGGTCGTTTTTCAGGCGTTGAGCGGGCAGCCGGTATATAGCGGACTGTTTCACCAACCGGAACAATGGGAGATAGGGCATATATCTTTGGCGGATAAGGCCGATTTAATATTGGTTGCTCCGGCTACGGCCAATACCATTGCCAAGATGGCCGCCGGTATCTGCGACGATATGTTGACCTGCATAATTTGCGCGACCCGGGCGCCGGTGATGGTCTGCCCGGCGATGAACGAAAACATGTGGCGCAATTCGATCACTCAGGATAATCTGAAGAAATTAAAAGCCCGAGGGATTATTTGTCGGGAACCAAAAAAAGGGATGCTGGCTTGCGGCAAGGTCGGCGTAGGATGCTTGGCGGACGTTCGGGATATTGTCGCGGCCGCGGTTAAATATATGAGCAAGCGATAAGGTGGTTATGGCGACGTAGCCAAGTGGCAAGGCAGCTGTCTGCAAAACAGCTATACAGCGGTTCGAATCCGCTCGTCGCCTCCAAATAATTCTTCCCGCAAGGAAAAAATATTTGGCACTCAAGCGAGCGGATGCGCCAGGGATAGAGTTTAGGTGTCTGTCATTTAAATAACGCGGGCAAGTGGTGGAATGGCATACACGACAGACTTAAAATCTGTTGGCAGCAATGTCGTGAGGGTTCAACTCCCTCCTTGCCCAAAAGATACAAGACGCAAGACGCAAGACGCAAGACGCAAGCGGACGCAGGCTTATAAGACGCAGGTAGCGAACGAACTGTCCTTTGACAATGTCTGCGAAGCAGACAATAAGAAGCAATCTAACGAATTTGTCAAAGGACAGAAAAAGGGATTTTAAGGGGAAAAACATTTTCCCCTTAAAGGATAGAGTATTTTG
>JBFZAQ010000056.1:0-3002 GCA_041308885.1 Candidatus Omnitrophota bacterium
GTATTCCCAAGCGCAAAGAATCCTAATAGAGAGCAATTTTGACCCGCAGGCCATGGAAAAGGCCATACCTTTTATTGTACGGATTAATAATGATAACAGATACTCAAAAGATATTGTTGCTATCCTGGTGCAATTAAGCGCTAATCATTCCGATGATATCCGGACTGTTGTTGAGAGTTTACTGCAGGATAAAGGTTTCTTCGCCGCGGCCTCGCAGGCAATTCAGAATAACAACTGGGGCTATCTTATGCAGTATTATTCCCTGGAAGATTGTGCGCTCAATCACTTTATCATCGCAATATTGAAACGCGCAGGTACCCCGTTTTTGCGTTTCCTTGAAGCCGGACTTAATGGGTGTCTGCGAGAAAAAGATTTCGGGTTTAAGTGGCAAAGGCTTATGGAAATTGCTCAAATCGTTGATCCGAATTTGTATTTTAGGTTTGAATTGCGCACCCGCAGCTGGTTCGGCTCTTCCTCGTCGCTGGAGCTATCGTATATCAAAGAAGAGCTGTCTGAATCGCTATCTGCGGCTAATTTGCAGTTGCCGGGGGACAGAGTTGATTATTTGGCGCACCGGCTGCATCTCCTAGATACCTATTCGCCTCAATATGCCTATTCGCGAAATGTCGCGCGCATACTCGGCGAATTAGCGCCGCCTGAAGAAAAAGCAGAGCATATACTTACAGGTTTAGTGCATGATATCGGTAAGTCAGGGCCCGCTGAGGATGATTTGGTCGCGAAGCTGCACAAGATAAATGCTGATGTTGGGGGTAAGAATATTTTTCTGCTCTACGCGCTTAGCCCTGAAATCATCGAAGAATTAATGCAGGTCAGCAACTGCTTTAATGAATCCAGCAGAATGGGCAACATCACGATTGCCCTTTATGTGTCGACATTGGCAGAGCTCGATAAGAGGTCTTTTTATTGTATCAGCAAGAAAGCGGCAGAAGCAATCAGGAAATGCGTTGATAGCATTGTCGATCCGGTAGCGCATGCTAATTTTAACTCGGCCCGGGATACGCTTAGAATGTTTTGGGATGCCCACACACGCTGGAGCGGGGCAATTTTACATCAATGCGAATTGCCTCGGATTATCAGATATCCTGTGCGGTTTCACCATATCGACAGGAAAATACTTCTTAACGAATACAGCAAAATTGAAGATATGGCGATTATCGAACGGACAGCGCGCCTGCTATTGGCAGATAAATACGAAGCCTTTGTCAATCGTTCAGCCAAAACGCATGAAGGAGCGGTAGAGATGCTGCGCAGGGTGGTGAATGAAAGCCCTGTGCAGCATTTTCCTGCTCCGCAAAAAGAAATCTACGAAAATATAATCAATAGAATAGCGCAGCTGCCGGAGTTAGCAAATGAGCAAAGCGCCTCGCCGCTGGATTTAGTTATGAGTTCTGAGTTTAGAGTTGTGGGTTTAGTACTCAAAGCTCATAACTCAAAACTCATAGCTAAAAACAGCGCTTCTCCATTGGCCCAGGTACAGTTCCCTCCGAACCCTACATCCAGCAGCGCCTTAGAAGGAAACGGTCTTAATAATATAAAAGTTCGTAATACAAAACAGTTGGCGCTTAGTTCAAGCAGCGTCCGCCTTGTGACCGGATCCGCATCCGAACTCCCATGCAAAATCGAAGATGAGCCTACGATTTTAGCGAAAGAAATATTGTTTGGTGCTTTTAGCGGAATGTCTGTTAATCCCGAACAAATTATATTGCAGGAAATTTTAGCCAGACGGTTAAAACCGAGTTTTTTGCCTATTGAATTGCATTTAGGATCGCAGGAGGTTAGCTTGTTGTCAGGTAACCAAGATATTCTGCTTAAGCGTAAAGAAAGCTTGATACATAGCCTTTCAATAAAATTCCAGCTAAACCACGAATATTATAGCAAAGTTATTAGTTCGCTAGATTCTTTACAAATAACAAGGGTGTTATTGAAGTTTTTCAGTCAAAATAAACCCCATTCGTTATTTAAATACGAATCAAGGCAAAAAGTTCATCCTGTACAGGAATTATTAGAATTGCAAGAATTGTTTGGGGACGAGCGAGAAGATTTCTTTTCTTATTCAGATGCAAGATATGATGAGCACACTAGTAGCCAATGGTTAATTGCAGATTTTACTGAGAGAGAAAAGCTCGGGAACCTTATCAAAGAATTAATGAAAAATAAAGAATGGAATGAAGATACAATTCATAGAAAAAGCGGCTTAGAGCTTACAGATATCTATAGAATTCTGAATCCAGATTGGACTGAAAAAAGATCTTTGAGAATTTCATATATCGAGCAATTAGCCTTGATTTTTTCTATGCAGCCTGCAGCTTTGCTGCAGAAGATAAAGCAATCCGCGTCTCCGCTGTCCTTTGGGGACACCCGTCCGATTGAGCTCAAGAGTGCCTCTCGATTGATTCTAAAGACGTCCCTTCCTGACCGCAGCGCCTCGCCGCTGGCTTTATCGGTTAGCCGGTTAGCCGGTTCACCGGTTATCCGGTTGAAGGCTTTAACCGGCACACAGGCTTACCGGCATACCGGCAAACCTTACCACAGCGCCTCGCCGCTGGAACCGGAATTGAGTAATGTGTCCCCGGAATTTCCCCCTTATGAGGCTTTCCCCGCGGAAGCTTTAAGAGTTATGCCGTCTTTTAGCGCTGCTTCAGCTTTAAATTTGCGTTTTACTAGGAAACAAAGTGATTATAAACAAATTTTAAAGGCGCTAAGCGATATTTTTGGCTGCGATTTCAGTGATATAAGGGTCAAATGGGTGTTCGGGGAAACTAGCCGTTTCAAAGCCGCAGACCATATAACTCTTTATATCAGTTTTTGGCTAGCACTGGGTCCCGTAATAACTCACGAAATTACTCACGTGTATTACATGCTTTTATATTATCTTCGTCTTATTCAAGAAATATATACGATATTGCCTGATGCTGATGTTAAGAGTTTGCTAAAAGAGCAGGGGTTGGATATTAATGTAAATTTAATCAAAAGGGGCAGCA
>JBFZAQ010000057.1:0-6579 GCA_041308885.1 Candidatus Omnitrophota bacterium
CCTGCCGTAAAATGTCCGCTAATTACAACTTCTCGAAATACGGCGATACTCGCGCATAATACCGCCAGGTATCCCACGCAATTAATTATCCCGAAAAGCCGGTTGCTTTTGACCAGGAATGACCCAATTGCCAAGAGAAGCGGGATTCCGAGAATAAGAAGTATGGCCATCGCGATCTATCCTCTTAAACGTGAAAGCTTATTGACGTCAATATGAGTAAAAAGCTGATTTATCCTATAAACAAAGATACCCATAATAACCACGCTTATAAATACATCGAAAAAAATGGCAATTTCCGCGAAGAAAGGCATCCCCCCGGAAACCGCAGAAGCAAAAAGGAAAATTCCATTTTCCATAACTAAAATCCCCACGACCTGCGTAAACGCCTTCATCCGGGAGATCATCAGGAACGCGCCGATAAAAATGACCGAAAATGCCACCGCCACCGCCACTGACTGAAAAGCCCCTTGCCCGAATCCTAAATTCACCGATAAGACCCAAGAACAATATGTAATTATGAGCGCCAGCACCAACGATAATTGGGAATTAATATAGAGGCCCAGCTTCTCATCTACTTTTATCTTCTCGGCCGTCAAATTTAAGAAATGAGGAATAAGCAATACTTTTAAGAGAATAATCATCCCGGAGACCAGGTATAGTTCGAGCTGTTTTTCCTTAAATGCCGTGAGAAACGTCGCCAGAAAAAGAAGCGCCGACTGATAGCGAAACCCGCGGATTAAAGCCGGCATTCTTTTGGCGATAACCATAAGATAAGTAGCGGCTAAAAACAAGAATAAAATTATGTCCTGCATACTGCTCCCAAGATTGCGCAGACGACTGCGATAACCCCCAGCACCAAAGCAAACCCCAAAAAATCCGGCACCCGGAATAACCGCATCTTGGCAACGCTTACCTCAATCAACGCAACTATAACTACCAGAATGAATATCCGGCTGAGATACCATAAAACCCAGAGAATTATTTGCGCTGGACCTCCCGCCGGCAAGGCGATGGGAAAAATAATCTGGGCGATCAAAAAGAAAAAAACCATCTGCTTAATATAGGAGGCTATTTCTATGAACGCCAGTGACCGGCCGGAATATTCCAGGACCATTGCCTCATGGGTCATAGTCAATTCCAGATGCGTCTCCTGATTATCCACCGGAATGCGGGATGTTTCGGCGATGGCGATCAGGAATAAAGCCAGCGCGGCAACCAGGGAAGAAACCGGAATGGCGTGCATGCCGCTAAACGCTGCGACATTCGTTGAACCGAATTGTAAAGATAAAGCGAAAATCACCATACAAAGCGCCGGCTCGGCCAGGCTGGAGATAAACATCTCTCTTGACGAGCCCATGCCTCCAAAAGAACTTCCGGTATCTAACGCGGCCAGTGCCAGAAAGAAACGGCCCAAGGCAAAAATAAATACAACGGCGAAAAAATCCCCGATTTGCTGCGCCGGTCCGGCGAAAATAAATACCGGGATAAACATTGCCGCGGCCAGAGTCGAGGATATGACAACAAAAGGAGCAACCCGGAATATCCAAGAGGCAGTCTCCGAAACCACCTCATCCTTAGAAAGTAACTTGGCTAAATTAAAATACGGCTGAAAGATGCTCTGCCCCTTACGCATCCTAAGATTATTTTTTATCTTCGCGACCAAGCCGCTTAAAAGCGGCGCGGTTATGATAAATAAGATTATTTGCAGCATGATCATCATCAGAATCGCCCCATAAATACGAGCAGCAATAACAAGGTGATAAAAATATAACCTAAATAAAGATGGATGCTCCCCGGTTGCATCCGGCGCATGGACTTGGCGGCTTTAAACACCATGGCCAGCGCCGGATCATAAATGTATTTCTTGAAAACCTTAGTGGTGTGTGTTTCATAGGTAAAAGATTTAACATGATAAAATGATTCCCTGATTTTCTGGGTTTTGCGGTAAGGCAAGAGAAAGAAACTAAAGGCGATCCGGAAGGGCTTCGAGAAAGCAGTTGCGGTATATTCATTACGCGAATCGAGTTTATAGTAGCCGCAATCCCAAGTTTTGTAAATCACCGGATTGCCCCTGTCGAATATCTTATAGAGAACGAAACCGGCAATCCCAAAGGTAATCAGTCCCAACGCCAGCGCAGGCGTCGAAAGATAAACGTTATTAGCTGTCTGGGGAGCAAGAGTAAAATTATTTAAAGTAAAACGCATATTACCGGCATCGATCCCCAAAGCGCTGCCGGAGACTCTCGCCAAAAGCTTTATGATTGGCGCCGCGGCTAAGCCGAAAATTACGGTAAGCAGCGCCAGAATGAACATCCCGACCCGCATAGATAACGCCGCCTCTTTGGCATTTTCAGCGTAATGGCTCCGAGGCTGGGCTAAGAAAGTTATCCCAAAGGCTTTCACAAAACAGGCGGCGGCTAAGCCGCTGGTTAAGGCCAGCATAGCAGCGCAAATCCCCAAGAAAAGCTTACTCCCTCCGATTACGCTAAACGCCCCCAAGAAGAATGCCTGTAAGGTCAACCACTCGCTGACAAAACCATTAAGCGGCGGTAAGGCCGAGATTGCCATCGCGCCTAATAAAAAATATGCCGCCGTCTGCGGCATTTTCTTGATTAGGCCGCCTAATTTTTCGATATCGCGCGTTCCTGTGGCCTTATAAACGCTGCCGGCGCATAAAAATAATAGGCCTTTAAAAATCGCGTGATTCATTAAATGATACAATCCGGCGATCAAAGAAAACACTGCCAAGTAAGATAAATTTCGCCCGGCAAAAAAAATTGCCAATCCAACCCCTAACAAAATTATTCCGATATTTTCTACACTCGAGTAAGCCAGTAACCTCTTGATATCGCGCTCCATCAAAGCATAAATTATCCCCACCAGACAAGTTATCACAGCCAAAATTAGAATCAAGACTCCCCACCAGGCAGAAGTTACGCCTAGGATAAACAGCACAAACCGGATAATTCCGTAAACAGCGGTCTTAATCATGACACCGGACATAATAGCGGAAATGTGGCTGGGCGCCTGGGGATGGGCATAAGGCAGCCATATATGCAACGGCACGATCCCGGCTTTGGTCCCGAACCCGATTAGCAACAATAAAAAAACGCTGTCCTTTGCGGCTTGAGGCATTATCCGGCAGGCGCTCTTTATAGCCAAGAAATCGAATGAACGAGCATAATTATGCAGGACCATAAATGCGGCAATGATAAACGCGGTACCGATATGGGTCATGACGATGTAAATCAAGCCGGCCTGGATAGACCGGGAATTTTTGGTATCAAAAACAACTAAAAAATAGGAGACCAAAGACATGACTTCCCAAAAGATAAGAAATGCCAAACAATTGCTTACGCTTACTACTAAAGCCATGGATAAGACAAAGGCCAGCAGCAAAACCTGGGCGAACACTATTTTGGCGGAAGAATTCTCCCCTTTTAAGTAGCTAAAGGAATAAATCAACGCAGGCAGGAAAACCAGAAAAATTACCGCTAGGAAGAATAAAGAAAGCGGATCAAATAATAAAGTAAAATTTGAATTTCCCATTTGTTCTTCCGGGGATCTTTACGAAAAAAGGCAGGACTTCTATAATCTCTAATTACCTTATTTCTCGATATTCAAATATACGTTAAATATTAACACGCCCAAAAAAAATGTCAATAAAATTACAGTGTGCCCCCCCAAAAAACCCCCGCGCCATAAAACATCCGGCGATTGTTGCGCGCTGAATAAGGGCGCAGCGCAGAGCTTCCTGAATTTTCCGCAGGATATCGATCATCTTAATGCCTAGGATGAATAATGCGCCGGCCTTTTACTCTAAGATAATCTTTCCCATGATGCTCGCCCCCTTCATCATGGCTATCTTCATCCCTAAGCTCGTTTAAGCCTTTTCTTTCTTTTTCAAAGCGCTCATACCTCTTACTACAACAAAAATCGAAAAAGCCACAATCAGAAAATCGATAACGTTATTTACAAACATGCCATACTTTAAGGTAACCGCCGGCTGAACAGCCGTGGCTTCTTTCAAGGTTATAACTAGATTCTTAAAATCAACACCGCCTATCAACATGCCGATGGGAGGCATAATTACATCATTAACCAAAGAGTTGACAATCTTGCCAAAAGCAGCGCCGATTACAATCCCGACCGCCATATCTACAGCATCGCCCTTCACCGCAAATTCCTTGAACTCTTTGACAATAGACATAACTTCCTCCTTGTCTTTTTCTACCCGATATATCTACAACTATTTCATATAGGCCTTATTTTACCACCACAATATCGCGCCTTCAACAGATTAAGCTTTACTTTACTCAGACTAATGGCAACCGTGTTGGGCGCAAGCTAAGCCCTTGAACTGCCCGAGCGCCCATTCCGCCGGTAACCACAGCGTCGATATTTTTACCCTCTAACGCATTCATTGGTTGACACATGCTATGCGCATGATGTTGATTCGTATGGAAGTAATATGCTGTTATTCCGTAAGAATCTTCTTAATTTCGTCCTTGCTTAATACCTTGCCGGACGAAATGACCTTGCCGTCTACGGCAAGCGCCGGAGTCATCATGACCCCATATTCCGTGATCTTACTGATATCCGTCACCTTAGCGATCTCAGCTGGCATATTTAATTCTTTAATTGCTGCCTCGGCATTAGCCGTCAGCTGTTTACATTTAGGACAACCCACTCCTAGAATTTCTATTTTCATAGCTCGCCTCCGATTACTTTTTCCAGGATGTTCCCTGTTTGGCAGCCTTGGCGTAGCCTTCCCTGACCATCTTCTTTATCTCTTGAGGACCTCTTTTCATCGCCCTTCCTCTTATTGAACAATAAACCCAAAAATCATACCGCTGGCAGTTGCCATAGCCACAACTAAAGCTACATAAACAATAGTCTTTTTAGTCCCCATGATGCTTCGTAACACAAGCATACTCGGTAGACTCAAGGCCGGCCCGGCTAAAAGCAGCGCTAAGGCAGGCCCTTTGCCCATGCCTGAGCCTATAAGCCCCTGTAAAATAGGAACCTCGGTAAGGGTAGCAAAATACATAAACGCCGCCACAATCGAAGAAAAGAAGTTTGCCCGCAAGGAATTGCCTCCGACAAGTGCCGCGACAAAACGCGATGGGATCACTCCTTCGTGGCCAACCCTTCCTAAAAGAAAACCGGACACAAGTACTCCGCCTAATAAAAGCGGTAATATTTGTAAAGCGAACCCCCATGTGGCGCCGGTCCATTCCTTAAGCTCGTCCTTCTTAAACCATCTAAAAAGAGCAAACCCTAAAACCACCAAGAAAAATCCGGTAATCCACCATTTGGAAGCGTAGATCAAACTCCAAATCCCCGCGTCTCCTTCTAAAGGCCTGCCCCAGTTTGCGAAGACAAGTATTGCGACCATCGAAAAGAAGTAAATCACATCTTTCCAGAGAGGCCGGGATAATTTAACTTCGCCAAATTGAAGATCACCATTAGCATGGCGCGCGCGTTCTTCCTTTAAGAAAATAAGGTGCATCAACAAGCCAATGACAATGCTAAAAACAACCGCTCCTATGGCCCTTGCCAACCCTAGCTGCCAGCCAAGAATCCGCGCCGTGAGAATAATAGCTAAAACATTGATGGCGGGTCCAGAATATAGGAAAGCCGTCGCGGGGCCTAACCCTGCGCCTCTTTTATATATTCCGGAGAAGAGCGGCAGAACTGTACATGAACAAACAGCAAGAATCGTCCCAGATACCGATGCCACGCTATAGGAAAGAAGTTTATTCGCCTTTGCTCCGAAATACTTCATGACAGATGCCTGACTGACAAATACCGATATTGCCCCCGCGATAAAAAATGCCGGGACCAGGCAGAAAAGAACGTGTTCGCGGGCGTACCATTTCACAAGTGCCAAAGCCTCAAATATGGCGTTACTAAAGCGCAGGTTCTCAACCGGCAGATAAAAACAAGCTAAAAAGGCCGCTACTATATATAGGAATTTCTTCCATCCTTTCATTCCTTGCTCCTTCCGCCAACCTTGCAGCATCCGCCTTCAATGCGTATGGCTTTAATATTAACCAGCCCATCGGCGATCTTTCTCTGGGCCGACGTTAAAATCCTAGAGAAAGTCGGCCGGGAGATCTTCATCAGCTTTGCGGCACCAAGCTGCTCCATGCCTTCAAGACATGCTAGGCGTACCGCTTCGAACTCATCGAGAGACAAATAAATCCCTTCGCATTTGCTTAACGGCTTACACTGAGGCTTAAAGCAACGCTCGCCTGGGACGCGCTTAATCCAGCGGGTTTTCTTCGGACGCATAGATACTCCTAGACTAGTTATGAACATCTGTTCATAACTAGTCTAGCATATCCTGCCCTTGTGTCAATTATTTTTGAAGAGATAATTCATCGCCGAATATGTCGGTTTTTTCCGCTATTTTTGGCTTAAAAATCATATCCCGATTAATTTATGCAACAAAAAGGCCAAGCAATTAAGCTCGGCCTTTTACCTGCCGGATAAAGGGAATTTATTAGCTCTGTCAACCGCCCCTATCAAAACATCTGTTCATCGGCGAGGGCTCGGACTTTATTTACGAGCTAG
>JBFZAQ010000058.1:0-3276 GCA_041308885.1 Candidatus Omnitrophota bacterium
CCTGCCCGGCTTTTAATAATGCCGCGTCTTTTATCTGTACCATTGCGGGGGCGATTGCGCGCTGAATATACCCGGCATCCACGCTGATATTCTGCAGCCGCGACAAGTCTTCGACCGGCAATACTCTTGTGGCAACTGCAACCATAAGGAATCGCGGGATGTTACGTTTTTGTAGTACCTCCTGCTTGTCCCGATTATTTAAGAACGACTCCCCGATTATCTTCGCCGCCTCTTGCACTTGCGTAATGGAATAACTTGTCGGTAAAATTATCCCTTCAACCCCGCGGATATCTACCAACTCCCGCATTTTCTCTCTCGAATAGGCAGCCCCAAGCTTAAGAACCACGCGTATCCTCTGTTCAATAGCAGTGCCCAACTTTTTGGCGTAGGCCTCGATGATCTCCGTTTCATTACCGGTTTTTACCTTGGCCGACTTATTAAGTTTGCTCAAGTATGCTTTATATCCCTGATTGCCTGATTCTTTCAGGATCTCCGGTTTTTCTGACCGCGCCTCTTCTATAAATGACCGCGCGACATATCCAGAGATCGCCTTACGAATCAACGCTACAATTTGAGCTTGAGTTTCCACTGCTACATCAGTACTCTCCAATTCAAGCGAGACAGTAACATTTATCATCTGCTCGGCAGGAATATCTCTAAAGGCTTCAAAAACTTGCCGGTTTACCGTAGCCTGGGTTGCTCCGCGCGCCAATTCATCACTGGTCACGAAGATATTCAAAATAGGCAGCTCCATCCCTGCTTCGAGAGCTTCTTTTAACGCTTTATTGGCCTGGACATTAGGATCTACCGCGGCATACTGCCGTAAGGCATGCTGTTGGGATTCAAGCTGGCGCGTAGAGCCAAGATTAATAATAGCGCCGGTTGCCCCTGCCTTCATCGCATTAGGAATACTTACCCTGCCGGTAAAAGCGCCGGATGTACCGGCAACAGGCACGACACTTTGCGCAATGATCTCGGGATTAGCCTGTAGTTCTTGCCGATATAGCCCCAACAGTAAATTCGTCCTTAAAAACGCTCCCATAAAACTTCTCTCATTATCATACCAGATACCGGCAGTTACAGTGCCGGTATCAGTATTTACATGGGTCAATGCTGGATCAAAGATGCCTCCAAAGCTTGAACCGACTATTTCCAGGGAAGTTCTATGTTGACCATAACCCATAAAACCCAGCAAACCGCCTTTTTCAAGCGGCTCTTCTGTCGTTGCTTTTACTCTCCGGTTGATTTCTTCCGCGGTGGGCAAAGTTTTGCCTTCCCGTGGAGCTGCTTGCACATAGAAATTAATCAGCGAGCCGTCATCATTGCCTGCCCTGATAGCCACGCCGCTTACCGTATTCAACAGCTCGGCGATAGCTTTACCTAATTGCGTGGCTGCTCCGGTGGTTGTCCAGACAATATTGCCCTTAGCGTCCACAGAGCGGGATAAATTCTTCAGCACCTCACCAAGCGGGCCTCCTTGTGACCTGGTGAGCGCGTGGATAGTATCGAAATATCCCGTTGAGATTAAGAGGAAATTCAACAGAGCCTTGGCCCCGAGCGCGGCCGCGTTTGTACTGCAAGACCCGCCCGATGATATATTTAAAATGTCCCAAACCGATAATAATGTTTCGGTATTTACTCCGGCAATAAAGGTCGCATCTGCGGGTGTTATTCCCGGAACCGTGCCTTTAGGCGGAGCGGAAATAGAACCAAGCGCTCCGAACGCTGTGGAATAAGGGTCTAATTTTGCCCGCTCCGTCAATTGGCCTGAGCCGTCTAAGAAAATATCAAATTGCGGAAATTCCAGCAAAGCCTCTCTGGTCAATCTGCCGTTATCCTTCTTGAGACGGGCCAGAAACGCTTCGGGAGATTCGTTTTTACCCTGCTTGTACACATCTTTACCAGCTCTGACATTAGCAAATGTTACAGCCAGCTCTTTTTTAACCCCTGCAGAAATAAGCTGCGCGAACGAATTACCCTGTTTAGGCGCATAGGTTACTTTCACGGTAGTTTTATCCATAGCGCCCTTACGTATACGGCCAGAGGCAGTGAATGTGCCGTCTTTATTATCCAAGGAGATAATTCCTGAGATATCAATGCCGTGTAGACGCATGGACTTTATGGTATCCCCTTCAACTTCAACAATAAGGTTTCCGTGATGTGTGCTGATGGTATGGCGCTGGACATTACCTTCGGTAGCCGTAT
This sequence comes from Candidatus Omnitrophota bacterium, assembly GCA_041308885.1. GTDB lineage: Bacteria > Omnitrophota > Gorgyraeia > Gygaellales > Profunditerraquicolaceae > JBFZAQ01. Next base: position 2,206 of record JBFZAQ010000058.1, read on the forward strand.
GAGTATTGCTTGCATCGACTAAAGTCAGGCGCTCCTGCCTATCAGTTAACTGGAATCTCCCGTCGCCTACCTGCACGGTAAAAGGCGCCATGCCATGCACCTGATCAAATTCTACCAGCCTTCTTTGGATTTCCCGCGCGTCCTGTTGGTCTCTGACGCCATTGATTAACACGAGTTGATAGTTCGGATCAAACCAATACTCGTGGTCAAAATTTATGGCCATTCTTCCCATTACGCTATTAAAAGCCACGCGGATAGGCTGACCGTCCGGGACTACTTGTTTTTTAATATAATCAGGCGTTACCTGAATCGTTCCCTGGGGCGCATTTCTGTCTGCCTTCTCCTGCGGTGTGGCTATATTACCTTCGTACATTGCCAGATCGGTTATCGTATTCAGAATCTGCCGGGCGTAGCCGGTTTCCGAGAAAAAACCTCTTAATTCAACTGTCTTGAATGGCTTGCCTGACGGATCTTTACCTTGCCTTACCGCATCGGCTTTCTCTTTCGGGCTTATTGGTAAATACACCAGGGAAGCCGGATTGAGCATTTCAAAAAGCGAAGCAGTATCTTCAGTCTTATAATCAATACTCCCTCTGAAATCTCCTTTCGCCGCATCGGAAAACGCCTGATTTATCATATCGACATCAAGCCGATCAACGAAACCCTCAACTTTCAGAATCAAGTGTATAGCATTAGCGCCTGCTTTCGGCGCGCCATCAAAAATATTGTTTGCGTGCTTAGCCTCAGCAGTATCGACCCCGGAAATTACTTTATTTAACGCCTGGCTATGTTGTGTATTAGCCACTACAATCAAACCATCCCCTTGACGGTCGGTGCGCGTAGCTTCAACCGCCATAATTTTGATTTTAGGATTAGCGCCGGGGTTGACTTTTTTTATCGCATCCTCCAACACTCTTACCATAATACTCGTAACAGCGGTCACCGGCTCGGCAAGGACTACTTCTCTTGTTTCCGGGTTAAACGCCTTGTCAAAATTGACACCCCTGACAACCGGAATATCCGCCAATTGCCGTCCCCTATCCTCTTCCGGTGTAATCACGAGTACTTTCA
>JBFZAQ010000059.1:0-8104 GCA_041308885.1 Candidatus Omnitrophota bacterium
AGACAGCGAGCGTTATAATTTTCCTTCCGGCTCGCGCCAGAGGGGAAACCATTGGTTTCCCCTCTGGGGAGTGAGCGTCGTTCCCTAGGGAAAGACGCATCAAATAAATCAACCATTGTTAAACAGTTTATTTAATCACTATAGACAAAGCTATAGCGAACGACGGGTAGGTACCCAAGTGGCCAAAGGGGGCAGACTGTAAATCTGCTGCACTAGTGCTTCAGAGGTTCGAATCCTCTCCTGCCCATTATATTTTACAGCTCCGGAAAAATCGGAGAGCGCGAGTTACAAGACGCCCCTCGCCTCAGGCGGGGTGATGATAGAGGCTCGGGACTCCCTCGCTAGCGCTCGGTCGCATGTTCCGTCGGACGTGAGGACGTAGGATGTGGGACGTCAAAGCGGAAGTAAATTCAACTGAAATTCATTGAAATTGATAGAAATTCATAGAAATTGAAAAGATATTATAGCGAGCGAGCTGTCCTTTGACAATGTCTGCGAAGCAGACAATAAGAAGCAATCTGACGAATTTGTCAAAGGACAAAAAAGGGGTTCTTAAGGGGAAAAACATTTTCCCCTTAAAGGATAGAGTCTCTTAATTGAAGGAAGGGGTGACAGTGAGCGTCCCTTTCCTCGCGCGGCGAGCGCCATCAGGGGAAACCATTGGTTTCCCCTCTGGGGAGCGAGCGTCATTACCAAGGTAAAAAAGCATTAAATAAGTAAACCACTACAATCCGGTTTACTTAACCACTATTGACAAAGCTATAGCGAGCGATGCGGGTGTAGTTCAGTGGTAGAACAATAGCCTTCCAAGCTATATATGTCGGTTCGATTCCGATCACCCGCTTAATTGGTCTATGGTCAATAGTCTATAGTCAATAGTCTATAGTCTATGGTCTATAGTCTAGAGTAAAGAATATTGAAACGAAGATAAAAAAAATCGGAGAAATATGGCGATCAGGGAATTTTTAGAGCCGGTTACTATTGATGCCTTTGATTTAGACGATGCTTGGTTTCAGTGTTTAGCCGAGATCATTGACCATGGCCATGTTTATACCATAACTAAAGGAAGCTACGAAGGGCAAAAGCGCCTGGAGTTCGACTTTGCGCAAATTCGGGTTAAGAAGCCGGCGCATCAAATTATTCCCATCATTCCCGAGGGCATGAATATCCCCGCGCCTACCGACATGGATTATATCCAGGGGTATTTGAGTTATTTATTGACCGGGGCTAAGACCGCCACCGAAGATTATACCTATGGCGAACGGCTGGTAGATCCCAAGGTTAAAATTACCGAGCAGGTTGACGGTAAGCAGATGGTTAGGCAAATGCCGTTGCAGGTCAATCAGATTGAAGAGGTTATTAAGCTTTACCGGCAGAAAGGATATGGCACCAATCAGGCGATTATGGAGATCGGCATGCCTTCGGACATAACTCTTATCGACCCGCCGTGTTTAAGGCTGATTGACACGCGGATCCGTTACGGAAAATTGCATTTTATTCTCTATTTTCGTTCCTGGGATTTATGGGGCGGGTTTCCTTCGAATTTGGGTGGGTTACAGTTGGTTAAACAGTATATGGCCGAGGAGATCGGGGTCGCTGATGGCGAGATTATAGCCGTGAGTAAGGGGTTGCATTTGTATGATTACAGCTGGGACCTTGCTAAAATCAGGACCAACAAAACCAACGCCGAGGTGAAATGATGAACCAGCACAAAGACCAAGAGCGGCGCCAATTCGTCCGCTTGGATTATGCGTCGCCACTGGCTTATAAAATCTGTAAGAAGGAAACGATCTTTAAATTATTGGAGGGTTATACTTCGAATATCAGCAAATCCGGAGTTTTGTGCACAATTAAAGACAAGGTCCACAAGGATGATATAGTCTGGTTGTGTTTTGATCGCAGCACGTTAAGTATCTGCCGGGAAATTGAGCAAAGGAGCTGGGTCTATCAGAATGGTATTATCGGAAAAGTAACTCGGGTCGAACATAAGCATGATAATGCCTATAGCGTAGGTGTGCGGTTTATCACTCGCGAGGAAAAAGGCGATACGCATATTTTGCCCCCGATTCATTTTAACCGTGAACCTCAGGAGGACCTCGAGAATGAGGATGATGAGGCCGGCGAATCTGCGCAAAACTCGGATACCGAGCGTGAGTGCGGGATAGGCGAAGACGACTTGAAAGAGCCGAAAGAACGCGATAACGCTCAAAATGATGAAGAAGATAAATAAGATAACGGTGCTGGGTGATGGCGGCTGGGGGACCACGCTGGCAATTCTATTATCTCAAAAAGGATATGAGGTCAGGTTGTGGGGCGCCTTTGCCGGCTATGTCCGGCAGCTGAATAAGACCAGAATCAATGCGAAGTTTCTACCGGGGATAAGAATTCCGTCGCGTATCCTGATAACCGCGGATATCGCTTGTGCTGCCCGTGATGCGAATATCATTGTTTTAGCCGTGCCTTCACAATATTTTCGCAATGTACTAAAGCAATACCGCTCACAGAGCAAACTCAATAAATGTATTTACGCCAGCGTTACCAAAGGGATTGAAATCGGGTCATTAAGAAGGATGTCCGAGGTAATCCATCAGGAACTGGGGCCAGTGCCTTGCGCTGTTCTTTCGGGGCCCACTATTGCCCATGAGGTTGCCTACGGTGTGCCTTCGGCCGCGGTAGTCGCTTCCCGGGATGAGCGGGTAGCCCGAAAACTCCAGGATGTGTTTATGACTGAAGCCTTTAGAATATATATTAATGATGATGTGACCGGCGTTGAAATAGGAGGGAGTCTTAAAAATATCATTGCTATAGCCTGCGGAGTCTCAGATGGGTTGGTGTTCGGCGCAAATACTAAGGCTGCTATTTTATCCCGGGGTTTAACTGAGATCTCGCGTTTAGGGCTGGCAATGGGAGCCAAGCTTAATACATTCAGCGGGCTAAGCGGGTTGGGTGATCTAGTTACGACCTGCATTAGTTCATTCAGCAGGAATAGGTCAGTTGGCGAACAGATTGGCAAGGGGAAAACTCTGCAAGAGGTATTAGCTCATATGCAGATGGTTGCCGAAGGGATACCGACGACCAAATCGGTTTTTGAATTAAGTAAAAAATATGGCGTATATATGCCGATAACGAAGGAAGTTTATGCGGTGTTGTATCAGGGTAAGTCTGCCCGTAAGGCGGTCAAAGACTTAATGACCAGGGCGAAGAAAGCGGAGTGAAAAAAAATACGGGGGATGGCTTATCCTCCTTCGCGCTTTAATTGACAGTAAGATGGGAAGACGCGCTTCGGAGGATTTCGGCCCAAGCGAGGCAAGTAACATTGGCGGGGGATGGCTCAGTTTGGTAGAGCGCTTGAATGGGGTTCAAGAGGCCGTGAGTTCAAGTCTCACTCCCCCGACCAACTTTTCCTTATTCAATGGAGGATAATATGGTACCGCTTGAAGGAGAAAGACGAAAATATCCGCGTATTACGGGCAGGTTTGTAGTTTCGTACCGGGTGTTGGATGATGCCGACGATATTGACGTAACCCAAACTAAGAACTTGGGCCTCGGAGGCATGCTTTTGACTACGAATAAGGAATTTAAACCCGGGACGAACGTGGCCCTGGAGATCCGCCTGCCTTTTGATCCTCATCCGATCATAATTATTGGAAAAGTCCTGGAATCCAAAGAAATAACCAAGGATCTTATTTATGATACCCGAATCCTTTTTTTAGCGGTTGATGAATGTCATAAAAAAGTCATTGCCCAAACCGTCGATTTCTATTTGAAGAAAGGTTAATTTCCATGAAGAAGATTAATTTAGGGCTTATCGGTTTTGGCAATGTCGGCGCCGGAGTAGTCAAGATTATTACGAATAGAAGGTCTTTCTTGAGTTCCAAAGTCGGGGTTGAACTGAATATCAAACGGATCTGCGACAAGGACATTACTTCGGATCGCGGCCTTGCCGTGGGTAAAGATTTACTGACTAAGGACCCGGCGCAGGTTATTGCCGACCCCCAGATTGATATTATCATTGAGCTGATCGGCGGGGTTCATCCGGCCAAAGAGATTATCAGCCAGGCTATTGTCAAGGGCAAACATGTAGTTACGGCTAATAAGGCTTTGCTTGCCGAGCACGGAAATGAACTGTTCGCTTTGGCCCTGGATCATTCGAAGAGCATTTATTTCGAGGCGTCGGTGGGGGCCGGTATCCCCATAATCAAGGCGATCCGCGAAGGGCTGGTGGCGAATAAATTCGATTCCATATTCGGCATTGTTAATGGGACTTCAAATTTTATCCTTTCGCAGATGTCCCGGGAGAATTGCTCATTTACCGAGGCGCTGAGCCAGGCCAAGCTCAAGGGTTTTGCCGAGAAAGACCCCGCTTTGGATATTGAAGGCATAGATTCGGCGCATAAGCTGATTTTGCTGACCTATTTGTGTTTTGGCAAGTTCGCCTCTATAAAAGATATATTTATCGAAGGGATTTCGCAGGTCTCTTTAGCCGATGTTAATTACGCCAAAGAGATGGGTTTTGAGATTAAGCTGCTGGCGGTTGCCCAGAGGGAATCCGATGAGCTGGAGGTGCGCGTCCATCCGACTTTAGTGCCGCGGAATCACCTGTTGTCGTCGGTAGACGGCGTCAACAACGCTATTTACGTCTCCAGCGATCTGGCCGGAGGCTTGCTTTTCTATGGCCCAGGGGCCGGTAAATACAGCGCTGCTTCCGCTGTTGTCTCGGATATCGTGGATTTGACGCGGGATATTCAGGCCGGGCTTTTTAGATCGGTGCTGAAGATCCACGAGGATAAGGCGATCAAGAAGGTCCGCAGTATTCACGATAGCCGGTGCCGATATTATATTCGGTTTATGGCGGTTGATAAGCCCGGGGTATTGGCTAAGGTATCCGGGGTTTTGGCGAAGTACGGAATTAGTATCGCTACCGTAACCCAGAAAGACCGTAAAAAGCAGGATGCCGTGCCTATTGTTATGATTACTCATGAGTCTAAAGAAAAAAGCCTGCGTCAAGCGATTCAGGAGATCGATAAGCTGGGGATTATAAAACTGGGTTCTGTGGCCATGCGGATCGAGGAGCTATAATGGAATCAGCGTTTTACCCGGGGATTATCGGGAAATATCGCCAATATCTGTCGGTATCCGATACCACTCCTATTGTGTCTTTACTTGAAGGCAATACTCCTTTATTGCGGGCTCGCGCCTTAAGCCAAATGCTTGGGCCGGGTATTGAGGTATATCTTAAGCTTGAGGGGATGAATCCGACCGGCTCATTTAAAGACCGGGGGATGACCATGGCCATAACTAAGGCCTTAGAGGCCGGTTCAAAGGCGGTAATCTGCGCCTCAACCGGTAATACATCGGCGTCGGCAGCTGCTTATGCCGCTAAAGCGGGAATGAAATGCATAGTTTTGATCCCGGGGGGCGCGATTGCCTTGGGTAAACTTAGCCAGGCTTTGATTCACGGAGCCAAGGTGCTCGCGGTTAAAGGGAACTTTGATGACGCGCTTATGCTGGTTAAAGAAATCGCCCAAAATTATCCCATCACTCTGGTTAATTCGCTTAATCCCTATCGTATCGAAGGCCAAAAGACGGCCGGCTTTGAAATTTGTGAATCTTTGGGAAGCGCGCCGGATTATCAGGTTATGCCGGTCGGCAACGCGGGAAATATTACCGCTTATTGGAAAGGTTACAAACAATATAAGAACCTGGGCATAATTAAAAAGCTGCCGATAATGTGCGGGTTTCAAGCAGCCGGATCGGCCCCGATAGTTAAAGGAATGCCGGTTAAGAATCCCAAGACTATCGCTACCGCTATTCGCATCGGTAATCCGGCCAGTTGGAAACAGGCGGAGGAAGCCCGGGATGAATCCGGCGGCCTGATCGAGGGGGTTACCGATGCCCAAATAATTGCCGCGTATAAACTATTAGCCGCTAAAGAGGGCGTATTTGTTGAGCCTGCGTCAGCGGCTTCAATTGCCGGCTTATTAAAGTTGGCAAGACGTAAATACTTCCTGCGGCCGCACTCAAATTCAAACAAGAATATACGGATAGTGTGTATTTTGACCGGTCACGGGCTTAAAGATCCCGAGAGGGCCATAAAAAGCGTTAAAGTCCCTCGGGAAGTTAAGCCCAATCTTAAAATCGTCTTGAAAGAAATTGGATATTAAGAATAAGCGCATACTGGTTACTGCCGGGCCGACTTGGGTGCCGATTGACGCGGTTAGGATGATTACTAACACGGCTAGCGCTCAAACCGGTATCCTGGTGGCCGAAAAACTCGCGCGGGCCGGAGCCAAAGTCACGCTTTTGCTGGGGCCTGTCGGGTATTGCCCGACGCCCAAAAACGTTACCACTTATCGTTTTAATTTTTTTAACGAATTGTTTATTCTTTTATACGATGAAATAATGACGAAGAAATATCACGTAGTCATTCATAGCGCCGCAGTTTCTGATTACCGGCCGCGCAATGTATTCCAAGGCAAAGTCAGTTCCCAGAAAAAAAATTGGCATATCGATTTAGTGCCGACTTCAAAAATTATCGATTACATTAAAAAATGGGATCCCGGGTTATTCTTAGTGGGTTTTAAATATGAGCCGGAGAGCACCAGAGAAGCCTTATTGCGTGATGCTTATGCCTTAATGCGCAGAACTGCCGCTGATGCGGTGATAGCTAATACTCGGATCAGCGAGCAGTATCGCGCGTATTTGGCGACCCCGGAACGGGCTAGCGGGCCATTTATAACCAGGGCAAAAGTCGTGCAACAAATCATTGCCCTGCTTAAGCGCGGGATTAGTTTATGAAATATGTGGTGATGGTGGGAGACGGGATGGCGGATTATCCAATCGCGGAATTGGGCAATCGTACTCCTTTGGAAGCGGCGCGCACGCCAAATATGGATTTTATCGCTGAGCATGGGCGCCTGGGGCGGGTTAAGACCATACCCGACAAGATGTCTCCCGCTTCGGATGTGGCGACGATTTCTATTCTTGGGTATGATCCCCGGCGATATTATACCGGCCGCGGCCCGTTGGAAGCGGCGAATCTCGGGGTCCAGCTGGGAGCCGATGATGTGGCCTTTCGCTGTAATTTAATTACCGTTCAAGCGGATACGCTGGAAGACTATAGCGCGGGGCACATTAATTCTAAAGAAGCCGGGATTTTAATAAAACATATCGATAAGCATCTTGGGACCAACCGGTTTCAATTTTATCCGGGGGTAAGCTATAGGCATCTTTTAGTGGCTAGGCGCGGGGTTGAGGACCATCTGGATGAGCTAATTTTGAAGGCCCCTCATGATATAATCGGCCAGCCGATATTGAAGAATTTACCTAAAGGTGATTCGGCGGCCGGATTAATCGAACTGATGCAGGCCTCGCGCAAGCTCTTGGAGGCCCACGAAATAAATTCGGTGCGTTTAGATTTAAAAGAAAATCCGGCGAATATGATTTGGCTGTGGGGCCAAGGCCGAAAACCGGATATGCCGTCCTTTGCCGAAAAATATGGATTATCCGGCAGTGTGATTTCGGCTGTAGACCTGCTTAAAGGATTGGGCAGGATTATCGGGTTTGAGGTTATTATTGTCCCCGGAGCCACGGGGTATTACGATACCGATTATGAAGCCAAGGCTAAGGCCGCGTTAACGAGCCTGCGTAGTAAGGATTTTGTATTTGTTCATGTCGAGGCTCCGGATGAAGCAGGGCACAACGGCGATTTACGCGAAAAGATAACCGCGATCGAGCGGTTTGATCAATTAGTTGTCGGTGTCATTCTAAAGGCTTTTCAAAACGAGCGGGACTACCGGTTGCTGGTGCTGCCGGACCATGCCACTCCGATCTCGGCGCGGACTCATACCTGCGACGCGGTTTGCTTTGGCATCATCGGTAAAGATGTCCCGGCCGGCGGATTTAGCGGGTATAGCGAAGCCGACGCGGCTAAATCCGATTTGTATTTCGATAAAGGGCATGAATTGATGGATTTTTTTATCAGGAGAGGGCGTGAGTAAAGGGTTAATTGTCCAAAAGTTCGGCGGGTCATCCGTGGCCAATGTCGAGAGGATCCGCAATGTCGCCAAGCGGGTTACCGGGTATAAGAAAGCCGGCTGGGGGG
>JBFZAQ010000060.1:0-3381 GCA_041308885.1 Candidatus Omnitrophota bacterium
ATTGAGTATTATTTCCGGATATGACGAGCGCGATGCCACTTCGGTCGATATACCGGTCCCGGATTACCGCGCGACTTTGGGTAAAGATATCAAAGGGATTACTCTAGGCATACCGGATGAATACTTTATCGAAGGTATCGATCCGGAAGTAAAGGCGATAATCGAAGAGGCCTTGGCTAAGTTTAAGCAGTTGGGGGCGCTGACCCTAAAGGTTTCTTTACCGCATACCCGCTATGCGGTTCCGGTTTACTACATTGTGGCGACTGCCGAGGCCAGCTCTAATTTAGCTCGTTTTGACGGGGTGCAGTATGGTTTACGCTCCGATAGCGTTAAAGAAACGGATCAACCGCGCTTAATCGGCATGTATAAACGGACCCGTCAGGCCGGATTCGGCGAGGAGGCCAAACGCAGGATAATTTTAGGGACTTTCGCTTTGTCTCATGGGTACTATGATGCTTATTATCTGCGGGCGCTTAAAGTCCGCGCTCTGATTAGCAATGATTTTAACCAGGTTTTTAAATCGTGCGATTGCCTAGTTACGCCCACTGCTCCAACCCCGGCTTTTAAAATCGGAGAGAAAACGCAGGATCCTTTGCTGATGTATTTATCCGATATTTTTACCATTTCGGCTAACCTGGCCGGAATTCCGGCGATTTCTATCCCTTGCGGCTTTACAAAAAAGGGTTTACCGGTGGGCTTGCAGATAATCGCTAAGAAATTCGATGAAGAGATGCTTTTGCGGGTTGCGCATGCGTATGAGCAGAGTACATCCTGGCACCGCAGGTCGCCTAATTTATAGTCGATGAAACTAAGAATAATGGTTAAATCCCAATGACCAAATCCCAAATTCCAATGAAATCTCAATTTCCAATAATCAATTAGTGATTGAGGCATTGGACATTAATTGGGATTTAGGCATTGGCTAACTGGATATTTAGAGTCCTTAAAATGTACGAACCAGTCATCGGCTTAGAGGTCCACGTTCATCTTAAAACTAAAACTAAGATTTTCTGCGGTTGCTCTACGGCATACGGCAGTGAGCCTAATTCCCAGGTTTGTCCGGTCTGTTTGGGGTTTCCGGGAGCGCTGCCGGTTTTGAACCGGACTGCTTTTTTGTCCGCGGTCAAGGTGGGCATTGCGTTGAATTGTACCGTAAACCAATATACTAAATTTGACCGCAAGCATTATTTTTATCCGGACCTGCCCAAGAATTACCAGATTTCACAGTACGATCTGCCGGTCTCTGCGGATGGTTATCTGGATGTGGAAGTGCAAGCTCAGTCCCGGCGGATACGGGTTAAGCGCGCGCACCTCGAAGAAGACGCCGGAAAGCTTATCCATAAACCCGAATTTAGCCTTGTCGATTACAACCGCGCCGGTATGCCGTTGTTGGAAATCGTTACTGAACCGGATATCACCTCGCCCGAAGAAGCCTATGAATATTTAGCGGCTTTAAAAAGCATCATTGAATATTTGGGAGTTTCGGATTGCGATATGGAAAAGGGTTCGCTGCGTTGCGATGCGAATGTTTCGGTCCGGCCGCGGGGGATGAGCGGCCTCGGAGTTAAGACCGAGGTTAAGAATATGAATTCATTTAAAGGCGTGCGGGATGCTTTGGATTATGAAATTAACCGTCAGATAGCAGCCCTTAAGCAGGGTGAGGCCGTAATTCAAGAGACCCGGCTTTGGGACCCGGATGCTTTGAAGACTGTTTCGATGAGAAGCAAAGAAGAGGCCAAGGATTATCGTTATTTTCCCGAGCCGGATTTACCGCCGTGTACCATTACTGAGGCAGCTATCGCAGAGCTCAAGGCCGGTATCCCCGAGTTGCCGCAAAAGAAACTGCGGCGTTTCATGACCGAATATGGCTTATCGGCAAGCGACGCTAAAATACTGATTGCAGTTAAACCGGATGCCGACTATGCCGAAGAATGTTTTCGCGGGTATTCTGGCGCGGACAAAAAAAATGTCTGTAATTGGCTGATCGGGCCGCTCGCCTGTGAAGCCAATAGCCGAGGTTGCCGGATTAGCGTTTTAGGTTTGTCAGCAGCGGCGCTGGTGGAGTTATTGGGGTTTGTGGAGAGCGGGCAGGTTTCCTATTTAAGCGGTAAGTCGGTGCTTACGGAAATGCTCGCCGGCGGCAAAACCGCGGCTCAAATCATTCGGGAAAAGAATTTGGCGCAAATTTCCGACACCGATAGCCTGAAATTAAATATTGCCGAGGTAATCCGGGAACAGCCGAAAACAGTCCAGGATGTCCGGCAGGGCAAGGTTAACGGGATCATGTTTTTAGTCGGCCAGGTGATGAAAAAAACCAACGGTAAGGCAAACCCGAAAATTGTTCAGGAGTTGATTAAGGAGGCGCTTAAGTCGGCGGAATAGCGGCCTAAAATCAATAAGCGGAGACAGACAAATGCGAAAAATTATTTGGGGGGCCGGTTGCGCAGCGGCTGTTATTTTACTCTGCGCTTGCTTGGCATTTTCAGCTACGGATAAAAAGAAAAAAGATGATCTGTATAAGCAGGTCCAGTTGTTTGCCGACGCCTTGGCTTTAATCCAAGGCGAATATGTCGATGATGTTTCCTCCAAAGACCTGATCTACGGCTCGCTTAAGGGGATGCTTTCCGCGCTTGATCCCCACAGTCAGTTTCTTGATCCGGACGCCTATAATGAACTGCGGGTGGACACTGAGGGCAAGTTTGGCGGATTGGGCATCGAGATAACGCTGAAGGATGGATTGTTGACGGTGGTTACTCCTATTGAAGGAACTCCGGCGTGGAAAGCGGGTATAAAATCGCAGGACCGCATTGTGCGCATTAATAATGAATTGACCCGGGATATGTCATTGACCGACGCAGTCAAAAAGCTGCGGGGTAAGGTCGGAGAGGCGGTTACGGTTACGGTATTGCGCGAAAAAGACAAAGCTATCCTGGATTTTAAAATCGTGCGCGACACGATTAAAATTAAAGATATTAAAGAGGTCCGTATTCTTGCCGATGGCGTAGGTTATATCCGCCTGGTAGAATTCCGCGAAGGCACGCCTAACGAACTGCAGAGTTCATTGGCTAAGTTAAGGCGGGAGGGGATGAAGTCGCTGATTGTGGATTTGCGCAATAACCCCGGAGGCTTGTTGGATGTGGCGGTAAAAGTTACCGGCGCGTTTATCCTTAAAGACAGGCTGGTAGTGTATACTAAGGGCCGGCGCGCCGACCAGAATTACGAATTTATTGCGGATGTGGCCAATCCTTTACTTGACGTGCCGATGGTGGTTTTGATTAATGAAGGTTCAGCTTCCGGAAGCGAAATTGTCGCCGGATGCCTGCAGGATTACAAGCGGGCGATTATTGTCGGGGTCACATCTTTCGGCAAGGGCTCGGTTCA
>JBFZAQ010000061.1:0-7539 GCA_041308885.1 Candidatus Omnitrophota bacterium
AAGCCGGAAGAGTTTATCGAGATGTTGAACACTATCGAGGAGTCCTCGGCGCGCTGTGTCAAGATCACCCGGGCGTTGCTGGATTTCTCCCGGGCATCAAAAGCGACCTTTAAGGAGCTGGATCTTAACGAAATTGTCGGCCGGGTTACCGGCCTTATCGGCCACGAGCTTAAGCTGCAGAATATTATTTTAGAGGTTCAGCTTCAGCCCGGCCTTCCCGGGGTTATTGGCGATGTGCAGTTGTTGGAGCAGGTTGTTTTTGATACTATTTCTAATGCCCGCTGGGCCGTGAACAAGCAGCCGGACGGGAAAGAACGTAAGATTATGGTGAGCACTGCTTATGAGCAGGGGCCGCAGTTGGTTAGGCTGGATATTGGCGATACGGGAGTCGGGATTAAGTCGGAGAATCTGGAGAAGATATTTGAGCCCTTTTTTACTACTAAAGGGGTGGGCGAGGGTACCGGTTTGGGGCTCTCGATTGTCTATAGCATTATTCGCGAGCATAAAGGAACCATTGAAGCCGAGAGTGAATTAGGTAAAGGCACCAGGTTTAAGATTTGTTTGCCGGTAGGCGGGAAATAGACGGAGGGTCTTGACGATGAAAAGAATATTGGCTCTGGTCCAAAGCGAGGCGTTTGCGGTCTGTCTTTTTGTGGCGGCAATTATTTTATGCAGCGCTCCTTTTATGATAACCGCGAATATTATGGAGCATTTGTGGTTTATGAACTGGTATCTTTTTGCTGTTTGGGGTTTGTTGATCGCCGGTATTTTTCTTATGACTGGGGGTTCTCGGGAAGGCGATGGGTCGCAAGAATAAGAGGAGATTGATCTTATGAACAACGCTTTTTTTAGCAGTACTATGATTGTATTTTTGTATATTGCCGTATTGTTCGCTATAGCCATCTGGATCGAGCGCAGGGCGGCGAGGGGAAAGAATTTCGGGGATAATGCCTGGGTGTATTCGCTGACTCTGGCGGTCTACTGCACGGCTTGGACCTACTATGGCAGTGTCGGCAAAGCCGTGGTTTCGGGGGTATTATATCTGCCGATTTATCTGGGCCCGACCATGGCTATTATTTTATGGTGGACTGTGCTGCGGAAATTCATCCGCGTCAAAAAACAATACCATACCACCAGCATCGCCGATTTTATCTCGGTGCGCTATGATAAGTCTCAGTCGGTAGCGGCCCTGGCCACGGTTATAGCTTTAGTGGGCAGCCTGCCTTACATCGCTTTACAGTTAAAGGCGATTATCTCCACTTTTGATATTATTGCTTTTAGCCGCGGTGGGCATACTCACGTTGTCCCGCAGATTGCTCAGTCAGCGGGAGTGGGGAGTATCGTGGTAGTTTGTTTGATCTTATTTACTATTTTATTCGGAGTCAGGAAGCTTGATCCTACCGAGCGCCACCAGGGGATGATGGGGGTTTTGGCAGTAACCGCGATCGTGAAGCTGCTGGCTTTTGTCGGGGTGGGGTTTTTTGTGGTTTATTTTACCCATTTTCGCGGTTTCGCCGATATAGCCGCCCGCCTACAGGCTACGCCGGTAGCCTCGCTCATCGGCGCCGGGAATATGGAGCAAGTAACTTATGTAAAATGGGTTTCCTATTTTATCCTGGCGATTTCCGCGATTATGTTTTTGCCGAGGCAATTCCATGTTTTGGTTATCGAGAATTCCAGCGAGAAGCATATTCGTACCGCGATGTGGGTTTTCCCGCTGTACATGCTCATATTGAACGTTTTCGTTTTACCTATCGCTGTTGGCGGCATATTGGGCGGGCATCCGACAACGGAAGCGGATTCTTTTGTTTTGACTTTGCCGCTGGCCCATGGTAATTATTGGCTGGCCTTGTTCGCTTTTATCGGCGGTTTGTCGGCCGCGGGCGGAATGGTTATAATCAATACCATGACCGTCGCCACAATGGTCTCCAACCATTTACTGTTGCCGTTATTCGGCTCCGGGAAGCTCTTTGATTTATTCCGCCGCAATTTACTGTATCTGCGCTGGATAATCGTCGCGGGGTATATTTCATTAGGTTATTGGTTTGAATGTAAAATCGGCGGTTCGTATATGTTGGTCAATATTGGGATGATTTCTTTTGCCGCGGCCTTGCAGTTTGCCCCGGCGATCATCGGAGGGGTCTTTTGGAAGCGGGCCAATCGTCAGGGGGCGCTCTGGGGTTTAGGCGGGGGTTTTCTGGCTTGGTTTTATACGCTTTTGTTCCCTTCATTTGTTAAAAGCGGCTGGTTCCCGGCCTCCATTATCACCGACGGACCCGGGGGGATATCCTGGTTAAACCCGCAGAGCTTATTCGGAATAATCGCCTTGGACCCTTTAAGCCATGGGGTATTTTGGTCGATGGTGGTCAATATCGGGCTCTACGTGGTTATGTCTTTGTATTATCCTCAGCAAATCCGGGAAAAACGCATTGCCGAGAGTTTTACTGATACCCTGGCGAGAGATATAAATAGCGAGAAACACGGGCATCGTACAGCTTACATCGATACGGCGCAGAAGAAAAAGGTAGCACGGACTTTGCTGGCACGGTATTTTTCCGATTCTCATGTTAATACTATGGTCGATGACTATTTTTTTCAGTCCGGCCTCGCCGGTAAAGAGAAAATTTCTATCGTGGAGTTAGCTGAGTTAAGCGCTAAGATTGAAAAAACCCTGGCCGGCGCGCTCGGCGCCGCAGTGGCTTACAAAGCTGTCAGCGAAAGCGAGCTTTTCAGCGCCGAAGAATCCGAGGAGTTATCCCAGGCTTACAGCCAAATAGTATCCAACCTAAAGATCGCCCCGGAAGAGCTGAGGGCTAAAATCGATTATTACCAGGAGAAAGAATCGTTGATTAACCGGCACGCGCGGGAATTAGAGACTAAGATCCGCGAACTGGAAGAAAATATTCTGCAGCGTAAGCGCGCCGAAGAAGAGTTGCGGCAGATACAACTGGGGCTGGAGCAGCGCGTCCAGGAGAGGACCCTGGAGTTGACAAAATTAAATGATAATCTTCGGCAGCATATTGCCGAGCGCAAGAGTGTCGAGCAGGCCTTAAGGTTTTCCGAAGAACGTTTTCGGATCGCCGCTCAGAAAGCCAGCGATTTTATTTATGAGTGGGATATTTCATCCGGTAAACTGGAATGGTTCGGCAGTATTGATGAGAAGCTGGGGTATTCTCAGGGTGAATTTCCGCGCACTATCGATGCCTGGGAGAAGGCCATGTATCCCGATGACCGCCAGCAAGTGATGGCCAAGCTTAAGCTGCACCTGGAAAAGCGCTCACTCTACCAGCAAGAATACCGGATGATGCGCAAGGACGGCAGTTTGGCGTTTTGGACGGATAGCGGTACGGCTCTCTGGGATGAAAATAATAAGGCCTATAAAATGATCGGCGTTTGCACGGATATTACCGCGAACAAGCTAGCCGAGCAGGAGCTGCAGAATAAGTTGCTGGAGTTGGAGAAATTCCATAAGTTTGCGGTAGACCGGGAGTTGAAGATGGTAGAGCTAAAGAGCAAAATAAAAGAAATGAGCGCGCAGGCCGGCGACGGAACTCCGAGAAAGGCGCTATGATTCTCGGTTTAGTTGTTGCTTTGGGGTTATTAATAATTGTTTATGTGTTTCGCCGGAGTCGGCCGGTACCGAAGAAGCCGGTATTGGCTGCCGAGCAGATTCTTGATGCGTTGATTGACGCTTTGGTAGTTTTTGATATTCAGGGAACTATTCTTTCGGTCAATAAAGCCTTATTAGCTTTAACCGGGTTTACCCGGGCCGAGCTTATCGGTAAGCCGATTACCGTTCTTTTTGAAGCCTCGGCCGTTATCCAGGAATTGCGTCAACGAGGAACCCTGGGGAACCATGAATTGTACTGCCGGTGCGGCAACAGCCAGACAGCGCTGGTTAATATTAATGCCTCTGTTTTTCCGGCTGCCGATAAAGAACCGGCTTTAGTTATAGCTGTATTGCGGGATGTCCGGGAGATTGCCCGGCATATTGAAGAGCTTAATCGCCAGCAGTCGGCGTTAGAGGAGCGGTCACGGCAGGTCAGTATTGAAAAAAATCTGTTGGAATTAGCTAACGCGGAGCTGGCCGATGAACGCAAGGCGATCATGAATATTATGGAAGACTTGGAAGAAACTAATCTGACGCTGCGGAAAACCGAGGCTACCCTTTTGCAATCCAGCAAGATGGCGGCTGTGGGGCAGTTGGCCGGAGGCGTGGCGCACGAGTTGAATAATCCCTTGACCGGCGTTTTGAATAATGTCCAGCTGATCAAGATGCAGGCCAGCCAGTCCGATAATTTTACCATGCAGGATTTTAAGGATATGCTCGATGTGGTCGAGCAGGCGGCCAGCCGCTGCAAGCATATTGTCCGGGCCCTGTTGGATTTTTCCCGTTCTTCAACCGGCGCGGTCCAGCCGATTTGCGTAAATAAGATAATTGAGCAGGCGGTATTATTACTGGTGCAAGAAATGCGTTTACAAAACATCCAGATTGTTCAAGAGCTGCAACCGGTTCTGCCGCCTATTGTCGCAGATACTCAGCTTTTTCAGCAGGTGCTGCTTAATTTAATGTCTAACGCACAGTGGGCGATTAAGAAGAAGGGGACCGGTGAGGGGGGGGTGATTATGATTAAGTCCGGATATAACCCGCAGTCCGGCATGGTTTGGGTAAGCGCTCGGGATTCGGGAATCGGGATGCCCCAGGAGACGTTAAAGCGCATTTTTGAGCCTTTTTACACTACTAAGCAGGTCGGTGAAGGCACCGGTTTAGGGCTGGCTTTTGTCTATAATATTGTCAAACAACATAAAGGTGATATAATGGTGGAAAGCTGGCCGGGTGAAGGGACAATGTTTACTATAATTATACCGGCGCAGAATAAAGATGAAGGAAATACGAGTGGGTAATGATAGAAATGTCCTGATCGTTGATGATGAGAGCGTGGTCAGCGATTTCTTGGTCAAGCTTCTTTTGCTGGAGGGTGTCCGCGCCAAGTCGGTAGACGATGCCTATAAGGCCCTGGAGGCGATAAAAAAAGAAAAGTTCGATTTTGTGTTCCTGGATGTCAGAATGCCGAAGTTAAACGGCATTGATGCCTTAAGGGAGATTAAAAAAGTTGATTCTGCGGTCAAGATTGTGATGATGACCGGCTATGCGGTTGATGCGGTATTGGAAGAGGCTAGAAAAGAAGGGGCCATAGCGTCGCTGAAGAAACCATTTGAAATAAAAGAAATTCTTCAGTTAATGCGGGATTATCAAGATTAAGCGTTTAACTCTTAGGGAAGGAGTGTTGCGGTGGCCGGCGAGATTTGCGGAAAAGGCGAGAAGATATTGATTATCGATGATGATCCCAGCGTGCGAGATTTTTTGGAACGATTTCTACGCATGAAGGGCTGTGTGGATATTCAGGCGGTAGGTACTGCTGAAGAGGGCCTGCGGGTCGTGGCGGGCGAGCCGGTCAAGATCGCTTTCTTGGATATTATGCTTCCCGACGGAAATGGCCTTGAGGTCTTACGCAAGATAAAGCAGATTCGGCCCGGCGTCGGGGTCATCATGATTACCGGTTTTCCCGAACAGGGAATCGCCAAGCAGGCCATGGCTGAAGGGGCTTATGACTATATTATCAAGCCTTTTGACCTGGCGTATTTGGAATTAAGCGTATTGACTAAGATAGCGACCTTGCCGTAAAATTCGAGCCGCGTTTGGATCCCGCCCGGGGATAACTAATATATATCAACAAAGGAGGCTTAGATGGGGATGAATCAAGCGATGCCGGTGTTAATTTTTGTTCCGGTCGTGGTGTTGGTGGCGATTAGTTATTTTGTCCTGTTGGTCAATCGCCGCGTGGAAACTCAGGCGATTAAAGCCTTCGGGTATGTAACGGTTATCCTTCTGTGGGTTATAGCTGCGATTATGGCCGGTACGGGGATTTCTTTATTAACCAGCGGGTCTGCTGATATTTATCCAGTGTCAAGTTCAATGCGCAGGCAAATGTGGAAATCCGGGCGTACGGAAATGCCGCCAATGATGCCGCCAATGATGCAGCAAAGGATGCGCGGTCAACAAATGCAGCCAAATCAGCCCTCGCAGAAGCCGCCGGCGCAGCAGCAGGAGCAGTAATTTGGTTAAATGGTAATTGGTTAAATGGTTAAATGGTGATGCGGCGAGTTATAATTATTGGCGCGGGGTTTGCGGGCCTGGCGGCATTACGTAAGTTGTCATCCGCAAAGAACAATCTGCAAATCACGGTTATCGATAAAAAAGAGACCTTTGATTTTCTGCCTCTTTTACCGGATGTCATCGGCCGGCAGATTCCCGTTTCTTGCCTGTCTTATCCCATACCTGAACTTTGCGCGAAATACGGCGCGGATTATCTTGCGCAGGGCGTTATAGCCGTTGATACGAGCCGGCGGGCCGTTACTACAACGTCCGGAGTCCACGCTTACGATTATTTGATCATTGCCAGTGGCACGGAGACAAACTTTTACGGCCAGGAATCTGTCCGTCGGGCGGCGTACGCCTTGGACTGCGCGCGGGATGCCGCAGTGATAGCCCAAAGGATCCGCGAGGCCGATTGTGACACATATATAATATCCGGAGCCGGGTACACCGGGATCGAGGCGGCTTCGAATATCGCGGTTTATTTTAAAAAGATGAAGCTGACTAAAGAGGTGATAATAATTGAGCGCGCCTTGGCGATATTAGGGCCTTTACCGGAAAAGTTTAGAGATTACATTCAGAGAAACTTGCGTAAGCTAGGGGTAAAAATTCTTTGTGATACCAGTATTTCCGGGATTGAGGCAGGTACGGTGTCGCTTTCATCCGGGCAGACAATCGAGCGGGCGATGGTGATTTGGGCGGCAGGAGTAAAAACTGCTGATTTTGCGCAGAAGCTGGCGGGTACCGGCCCCCAAGGAAGGATTCCGGTAGATGCGTATTTACGTTTATCCGAACAGTGTTTTGCGGCTGGAGACGCCGCGGGGTTTATGGTCCGCGAAAGGCCATTACGCATGGCGGTTTATTTTGCCTTGGCTCAGGGCGCTTGCGCGGCGCATAATGTGATTTGCTCAATCCGGGGCCGGCCTCTCGTGAAGTTCCGGCCTTTTGACCCCGGTTACATTATCCCTCTGGCCAATAATGCCTCTTGTGGCCTGCTTTTTTCGCGTATCCTTGTCGGGGGCATCATCGGCTCCGGGTTACATTATCTTTTGTGTATTTATCGTTCAGTTTCCTTGAAGAATAAGCTGGGCATAGTTAAGAGTCTCTTAATGGGGCCTGTTTAAGTGCGGGCGCGGTATAAGAAAAAAATGATGTTTAAGAGTTTGGGCAACAAAAAAACCCCGATTTTTTCGGGGATTTTTTGTAGGTGATAGGCCTTTTTTTGCTTCGCGCTATCGCGCCGACCTCCTTGTTCTTGGTACATTCTGAGTATAACATATCCGGCGGGAAAGTCAAGTCGGGCAGGGCACCAGGACGCCAGAACACAGGTTTAGTAAAAGCGTGGATCAGGGTATCAGGATATCAGTGGGTAGGGTATCAGA
>JBFZAQ010000062.1:0-10386 GCA_041308885.1 Candidatus Omnitrophota bacterium
GGCAGGATGGGGCATCCTAAGTCAGAAGTGTATTTGTCCGGGCCGGCGGTTGCAGCGGCAAGCTCTATAACTGGAAGAATTACACACCCTGAAGAAATATAGAAATATAGATATATAGATATACGGGGAAATTGATAGAAATTAATAGAAATTAATAGAAATTGATAGAAATTGATAGAAATTAATAGTAATAGAAATTATTTCATAATCAATTTCCGGTAATTTCGCGAAGCAAATTTCTATAAATTTCAATATCTATGGGGTGATCTAAATATGATAATTAAAGGGCGGGTCCATAAATTTGGCGATGATATTAACACCGATGACATCATCGCTGCTAAATACCTGGTTACTACCGATGAGAAAGAGCTCGGCAGCCACTGCATGGAGAATATTGTTCCGGGGTTTGTCAAGAAAGTCCAGGTTGGCGATATCATTGTTGCCGGGAAGAATTTCGGGTGCGGGTCATCCCGGGAGCATGCCCCGCTGGCGATCAAGGGGTGCGGTATTAAGGCGGTCGTAGCCTTGAGCTTTGCCGGTATATTTTTTAGAAATGCGATAAATATCGGGTTGCCTTTTTTGGAGCTTGAGCAAGCTTCCCAAATTGAAGAGGGCGACGTTTTGGAGATAGATTTATCCGCCGGGCGGGTAATGAATGTAACTAAGAAAATAACCTTCAAGACAGCGGCGTTTCCGCAGTTCTTACAGGAGATTATTTCAGCGGGAGGTTTGATCAAGCGCCTTATCTCTCAACAAAGGGGGTCATAATGAAGGTCGAGAAAGAAAAGAAAAGAGTCTGCATTATTTGTAATGACGGCTCGTTGGCGCGCGGGTATGTGCATGTTAACCCGGGATTACGGATAATCGATTTTTTGAATGACCAACGCGAGGAGTTTATTGCTTTAACGGGAGCTGATTTTATTAATTTAAAAGAAGTGCATTCGTTTAAGCTGATTAATGAGCTGCAGAAGAAACGGGATGTGGTTATCTTAAACAAAAAGGCCATTAAGTGGGTTGAGCAAATATAAGCGAGGGGTATGCCGATGTACAATATTGCGGTAATACCGGGCGACGGGACCGGCCCGGAGGTAGTCAATGAGGGTTTGAAGGTTCTGCGGGCTGCCGGCAAGAAATTTTCTTTTGCCTATGAGCAAAAAATCTTTGATTTCGGCGGGGCGAGGTTTTTATCCGTCAATAAAACTATCGATAATGCCGATATTCAGGAGTTACAGAGGTACGATGCGATTTATCTGGGGGCGATAGGCCATCCTGATGTTAAGCCGGGGATACTGGAAACCGGCATTCTGCTTAAACTGCGGTTTGCGCTGGATCAATATATCAATCTGCGTCCGGTTAAGCTGTATAACGCGGCTTTTTGCCCCTTGAAGGACAAGCGGCCCGAAGATATCGATTTTGTGGTTATCCGCGAGAATTCCGAAGGCCTGTATAAAGGAATGGGTGAATTCAAGGATAAAGGGACTCTCCAGGAAGTCGCAATTCAAATATCGTATAATACCCGCAAAGGGGTCGAGCGCTGCGTCAGATACGCATTTGAATACTGCCGCAAAAGAAATAAGCGCAAGAAGCTGACCTTATGCGGGAAAACCAATGTTTTGACTTATGCCTGGGATTTGTGGGAGCGTACTTTTTACGAGGTGGCCAAAGAGTATCCCGATATAACTACTGATTATGCCCATGTCGATGCTACTACCATGTGGTTCGTTAAGAATCCGGAATGGTTCGATGTGATTGTTACGGATAACATATTCGGCGATATCATCACCGATTTAGGGGCGATGATCCAGGGCGGAATGGGCATTGCCGCGGGAGGCAATATCAATCCCGGAGGCTTGTCTATGTTTGAGCCTATCGGCGGAAGCGCGCCGAAATATACCGGTAAGAATGTGATCAATCCCTTAGCCGCGATTTGCGCGCTGGCGATGATGCTGGAGCATCTTGGTCAAATCCAGGCTGCCCGAGCAATTGAGGATACGGTAATTGGGATCGTGGCGAATAAATTAAAGTCGTTGGCAGCGGGAAAAATGGGATATTCCACCAGCGAAGTAGGGGATTTAGTGGTAAATGCTATAGAAAAACTTTAAACTTTAAACTTTAAACTTAAAAACCCGCGTATGAAAACATATAACGTGGCAGTTGTGGGGGTGGGGGTTGTTGGCATAGAGATGCTGCGTTGTCTCCATCAGCGCAATTTTCCGGTCGGGCAATTAAAAGTATTGGCCCGCTCAAGCCGAGATATTGAGGTTGACGGCCGGAAGATCCCTGTCGAAGCGGTGACTGCGGATAGTTTTAATAATATTGATATCGCTTTATTCGCCGGCACGGAGGGTGAAAAAGGGGCTGCGGTAACCTATGCTGAAGAAGCAGTCAAGCGGGGTGCCGTAGTTATTGATAACGGCGCGGATTTCCGCATGGACCCGGCGGTCCCTTTAGTTGTTCCCGAGGTTAACGCTGCCGACATAAAAAAGCATCACGGGATTATCGCTAACCCCAATTGCTCGACTATCCAGATGGTAGTGGCCTTATACCCGATACATAAAAGAGCGGCTATAAAGAGGGTGGTGGTAACCACATTACAGGCTGCTTCAGGCGCGGGTAAGGCGGCAGTAGAGCAGCTTAAAGCGGAGTTGGCCGAGGTGCACGATTCTGGGTATCAAAGTGTCAGGGTGTCAAAGCCTGCCTGTCCGGCAGGCAGGTGTCCAGAACGAGCGATGCCGCAGCAGCTCGCTTATAATGTTTTTCCGCAGATCGGAAGCTTCACTGATTGCGATTATACCAATGAAGAGTGGAAGCTGGTTAAGGAAACGCACAAGATAATGCATGATGCGGCGATTAAAGTATCGGCGACGACTGTCCGGGTCCCGGTCAGGACCGGGCATTCCGAGTCAGTTTATATTGAAACAGCCCAACCGATCGACCCGTCCGAGGTCAAAAAAATCTTAGCCCAAGCTCCGGGGATTATTGTTGTCGACGACCCGAAGAATAATCTTTATCCTATGCCTTATGATGCCGAAGGCAAAGACGCAGTGTTTGTCGGCCGCATTCGTAAGGACCCCTTTGTCCCTTGCGGCTTGTGGCTATGGGTGGTAGCCGATAATCTGCGTAAAGGCGCCGCTCTCAATGCCGTCCAAATCGCTGAGCATCTCATCCAATCCTAAAATTCGCAACACCGGCATAAACCTAGATACGAAAATTTTTGCCCCGGGGATTCCACGTGAAGGGTTCTTAATAGTACCTCATATAAGTGAGTCTTTGGGCCGGCGGGTGGCTCGGGCGTCCTCGCAGCACGTCAGTGCAAGAGGATGCCCGAGCCAGGACCCGCCGGACCGAAGCGAACTTTTTTCTCGCATTTATTTTATCTTATGCTATAATAATCTAACTTATCTTGCGGTAAGCAGTTAGCTTATTAGACTATGGATAATATTTCCCAATCAGACCAACCCCCAGCGCAAGACTTTCGTTTTCAGGCCCCCACATTTATTGACCCTTTAACCGGGTTATTCAATCGGTACTATCTATATCAGTTCCTTCCCGAGGAAATAAAAAAAGCCAAACTGGCTAATTATCCTTTAGCGGTCTTTATGATTGACCTGGACGGATTCAAGCAGGTTAATGATAAACATGGTCATTTGTCCGGAGATAAAGTCCTCAAACAGTTTTCGGAAATAATTAAGAAGCATGTCCGGACAACTGATGCCGTAATCCGTTATGCCGGAGATGAGTTTGTTATGCTTCTGCCTGGGGCGCAGCCTCAGCGGGCAATGGATGTAGCCAATAAGATCGTCGCTGCTATTGACGGTTTCGCCTTCGAGTCTGCAGAAAGCGCGCGATTGCATTTAAGTTTGAGCATCGGTATTGCGATGTATCCGGATGACCATGATGATCCCAATAAACTTATTGATCTGGCGGATAAGGCCCTGTACCTGGCTAAGCGTCGGGGAAAAAACCGGTTCTGCGTGGCTAAGGATGTAACCGTCGAGGAGACCAGCAGCATGGTCGCCATGGATTCTTTCCCCTGTCCGGTGTTTGTCGATCGCAAGGAAGAGCTAGGCAGGCTGAATAACCTCTTTGAAGTGGTTGCGCATTCTAATATTTTACAAATAGTATTTGTTTCCGGCGATAACGGCGTGGGCAAGACCCGCTTGGTTAAAGAGCTTTCCCGCATGGTAAAAGATAACGCTATTCATATTAAAGCCGATGCTTCGCTGCGCCATTTGCAAGATCCCTATTATTCTTTTTCTCAGGGTATCGGTCATTATATTGACGGCTTGGGCGTGGATAACCTGCAATTACGCAATATTCTTTTGAGCCTGCCGGCAGCAGAGTTATTGGAATTAAGCTTAGTGATTCCGCAATTAGCCCAAGTGACGAAGCGGCCGGACAATTGGCAGGCCCAGGATCGGAATACGCGGTTTTTGCTCTTTAAGGCTTATGTTGATTTTATTATTGAGCTGAATAAAATATCTGCGGTGCTAATTACTATCGATGATATACAGTGGCTGGATAAAGCCAGTCTGGAGCTACTGCGTTATCTGGCTAAACAAGAGAATAATAAGCGTATCTATGTAGTAGCGACTTATTCCGAAGACAAAAAACGCCGGTTGGAATCCCAGTCCGATAAGGGGGACGTATTTGAAGATATTCGTTACCTGAATAATTTTACCGAAATAGAATTACAGAATTTGACTATTGAAGATAGCTCGCTGATGATTGACGCGATATTGAAACCCTTAGGGGCGGCCGCGGATTTTGTGCGGATGCTGCAGGCTACAACTAACGGCAATGCCGCGTTTATCGAGGAGATCCTTAAGGTTTTAGTCGAGAACGGCAGCGTTTATTACCAGCGCGGCTGCTGGCAGGTCAAGCCGGATCTTGCGAGCGGCGATATTCCCTCTTCTCCGGAAGATATTACTAAACTCAGGTTAAAGAATTTGGATGCCGAGACCAAAGAGATGATCATTCAGGCCGCAGTCATCGGCGAGGATTTTCAGATCGACACGCTTAAGAAGATGGGGAATAAAGATGACGGTTTGGTATTCGATTTATTAAACCGGGCTAAAAAAATGCGCCTGGTTGACGAGCAGGCTGCGGGAGGAAAATTTAACTTTGTGAACAAGAATATCCAGAATGCGCTTTATAATCAGATCGATGTGCAGGCGCGTAATGATCTGCATTACCGGATCGGACAGGCGTTGACCGAAGAAAACAAGGATAATCTATATAACGTGGCCGGCGAAGCCGCGTTTCATTTCAGTCAAGCCACGCATAAAGATGAGTCTCGGCAATATAGTAAAATGCTTTTGGAAAAAACCTTTGATTTATTCAGCCCTCGGGAAGCGCTGGGTTATCTGGGGGCCCTAGCCCAGGATATCATTGCCGAGCAAAAACCGGCTGTTGAGGTAAGCGATGAATTGATGCGTCAGACCGGTCGTTTTATCCGGGCGCTCCAAGGCGCGCTGAAGAATTTTCGCCTCTATCCGGCCCTCAGCGCTATTCGGGTGACTGCGGTTAAAGAAGCCTGGGATATTCTTACAGCGGTATTGAATGAGGCCGAGAGAGTGGACATCTGCGAAGTGGAAAAAAGCCTGGTAATTAACCGCAAACGCGTCTTGCCTAAGGATCTCCAAGAGGGAAGCTTGGATACATTTTTGATCATTATGATGGATTATAATCTAAAATCCGTATCGTTTTTACGGGGCGTAAAAGAGGCCGAGCTTAATAATTTTGTTCAGTATTTAAGCCAGGATTATCAGGAGGTTGTGAAGCGCGGCGGATGGGCCGATATGCTGAAAAAGGAAGGCATCGAATACATCCATATTGATACTGTGCGTTTTATGGCCCAAGGGGAAACCGGCGCGGCTTTTGATCAAAAGAAGAAAGCGCATGATATGATGCTCATGGAGTTTTTATTAGGCAAGATCGACGGTGAGAAGGTTGACCGTAACGATCTTATTTCAACTCTGCGAACCTCGCCGAAAAAAGTCGCGCAGATGATCCTGAGCGCGGCTAAGAGCGGGTCGGATAGTTCCGGAGCGCAAAATATAGCCCAAGCAATATCACAGAGCATCTCTAAAATACAGAGTCAAATAGCGTTTCCTCAGAATAGCGGTGGATACGCCAAAGATATGGCAAAAGTTATTCTTGAGCTTGAGCCGATGGCCACTAAGCAAAATGACGCTGGACAATCGGCTAAACCGCTGCCCCCGGGAGAAAAGGGGGCTTTAGAAGGTATGACCCGCGAACTTTCAGATGATGTTATGGCTGATGTCTTGCTGGAGAAGTACCGCGCCTGTAACCGTAACCTCACAGCTTTAAAAGAGTTCAGTGATCAGACTATTACCGATACTGCGCGCAAGAATACTATTTTATCCAAGCTGGCTGCTCGCGCGCAGGCTGATAATTTGGGCATTGATCAGGAAGCGTTGGGTTTTTTGACTCAACAGATCAGTTGGGAAGATCTTTCTATTGAAAAAAAAGTAGAAGGTGTTTTCTTGACTCCGCCGGATGGTCCGCCTACTATAGATCTAGCCAAAGTTAAAGAGTTGCTCAAGGGCCTTGACAGCCGGCGCAAGAGAGGCGATATCAAGAGGGCAATCCAAGCCCTTCTCGCGCGCGGAGCCGGACTTGAGCATAAAGTCAAGCAATCTTTGCTAACGACATGCAGTGACTACTTCCGGGAATATCTGGTGAGCCCGCCTGAAGATGCGGCAATTTCAGCGTTAAGAATCGATGCTTTTTACGAGGCATTCCGCGATGAGGCGGATACTAAAGTTTTCGCTTCTTTAATAGACATATTTAAACAACTTCTCTCCACGTTTGTCAGTCATTGGGATCAATCGCGGGATGCGATTTTAGTTTCCGAGGATGCGGTGCTTAAACGGTATTTTTATATGAATAACAAAGTGCTCTCGGCATTAAGCGGACATTTAAAACTTGGTCCCGGATTGAGCGCGCCGAATCAACAACTGGCTAAAAATTGTATCAATGATATATTCAAGCCCCCATTATTGGAGATGTTGGTTTATAGCATTATTAATTGCAAGCCTGAAGAGCAGCTATTTGTCGCCGAGATTGCCGCTCAGGCAGGCAATTCTTTGATCGATACCCTGGTGGATTTAGGGACTGAAAAACACGCCCAGTTAAAGGATCCTTTCCGCAAGTATGTGGTTCAGAAACGTATCGCGTCTTTGTTGGAGTTTCTTAAAGCCACGGCGGTAAACAGATTGAACGAGCTTTTAAGCGGCGACAGAAAAAATTTGACGGCCTCATTGGTGGAATTTGTCGGCTATGTCAAAGACGAGGGGATACTTGATTCCTTATCGTCTTTGGCCGGTCACCGGGATCCGGCTATCCGGACCGCGGTAGTCTTATCGCTGCGGGAGATCGGCAGTCCGCGTTCAGCAGATATACTTGGGGTTATTGTTAAAGATGAGCGGGATAAGAGGATCCGCCAAATAGCCAAGGACCAGCTTAAGTTTCTTAAGGACGCGCTGAGTAATAAGTGACACTCTGACACCCTGACACTCTGACACTCTGACACTCTGACACTCTGACACCCGAATATTATTCAAGTGATGCATAATGGGTGTCAAGGTGTCATGGTATCAAAGTGTCATTTAAACTTGATACGCATATGTCCCCTTTACGTAAAATCCGCACCGAGATAGGCAAGCTGTTATTACAGAGGAAGATCATTTCTTTGGTTCAGCTCGATGAGGCCTTATATATCAAGAATAACCGCGAGCGGGATAAGTATCTGGGCCAGATCCTTCTGGAATTAGGGTATGTTACTAAAGAAGATTTATATTTTGTCTTGGCGGTTCAGTCGGGTTATCCCTATATTCAGATTAGCCGCTGTAAAATCGATTCTGCAGTCATCGGGCTTATTCCCCGGGATATAGTCGAGAAGTATCAGGTTTTACCCATTGATAAAATACAAGATATCGTAACCGTAGCTATGGTTAACCCTTTGGATAGGGTCGCCTTTATACATATCCAAGAGATTGCCGGCGGCATAATTAAGGTTTTTTTGACCACGCGCAGCGATTGGGAAGAAATGTTTTCATTATATTATGCCAGAAGTTAAGCTCTATCGTTAAGCGGGGTTCAATATGGAAGAAGATAAGAATGCCGATTCAGGCTTGCCCGAAAAGCCGCGCGAAGATGCCCGCGTCGGTATAGGCAAACGGCTGCTGGAGCAAGATCCTTTGGTGCGCGCGGTAACCAGGATTATCACTGAGGCGGTCGACCAGCGGGCTAGCGACGTGCTGATCGAACCGTTGGATGAGGAGTTGTTGGTACGGTTTCGTATTGACGGAGTCCTGCGCAAGTCCGCGACATTGAGCAAGTCTTTGCACGAAGGCGTGATCAGCCGGATTAAGGTTATGTCCGGGTTGGATATTAGCGAGCACCGGCTTCCCCAGGATGGCCGGTTTAAGATGGTGTTTAGCGATAAGGATGTGGATTTGCGGGTTTCAGTAGTTCCTTCATATCAAGGTGAAAAGATTGCTTTACGTATATTGGATAAGGCTAATGTTATCCTTGATTTGGACCGTTTGGGCTTTGACCCCCGTTCCTCGGAGCTGCTTAAAAGAAATTTGGCCAAGCCTTTCGGGATGATCCTGGTGTGCGGCCCGACCGGATGCGGGAAGACCACGACTCTCTACGCGGCGTTGAAATATATCGACACCATAGAAAAGAATATTGTTACCGTCGAGGATCCTATTGAATATCAGCTTTATGGTATAAATCAGGTGGCGGTCAGTGAGGATATCGGTCTCACTTTTGCCGCGGCGCTGCGTTCGATATTGCGCCAGGATCCGAACATCGTCTTGGTAGGTGAGATCCGGGATTTCGAAACCGCGGATATCGCCGTTAAATCAGCGTTGACCGGGCATTTGATATTGAGCACTTTGCATACTACCTCGGCAACCGGTTCGGTGGTGCGCTTGGTGAATATGGGGATTGAACCATTCTTACTTGCTTCTTCGTGTCTGGTAATTGCTTCCCAAGTTTTAGTCCGCGCGTTATGCCCGCAATGTAAAGAGGCATATCAGCCGCTTAAGCCGGATTTGGAGTGTTTCTCCGGATCGCAGATGAGTTTGTCTAAGGATGCGGTTTTGTATAGAGAGAAGGGGTGCACTTTCTGCGGGAATACCGGTTTTAACGGCAGGCTAGCGGTTATAGAAACGATAGAGATAACCGAGCAATTGCGTGATTTAATCGCCAAAGGGGCATCCGAGAGCGAGTTAAAAGAAGCTGCCAAGAGCGCCGGCCTGAATACCTTGAGGGATAACGGATTGAAGCTTGCGCAGCAGGGGTTGACTACGATTGCCGAGGTAATCCGGGCAACCTCGGGCGAATAGGATAATTATGCAGACATTCAGTAATAATGCTGACAGTAATAAATCGGTACCCGATTCTGCCGCAACGCCGGTAAAACGCGGGGAAGATGGGGTTGCGCGGATGGTATCAATTGCTAAAGAACTGGATATTCCCGCGATCAACTTGTCCAAATACGAGGTCGATACCGAACTTATCCAGATCATTCCTGAAGAGGTCGCGCGGACCTACCAAATTATTCCTTTAGCCAAGATCCAAGAAGAGATTACCGTAGCCATGAGCGACCCATTTGATATTGTGGCTATTGATATGCTGAAGTCGCTTTCTAAATCCGACGTCTACTTGGTAATTTCTACGCCTGCGGAAATTTTAAAGGCAATTGATACTTATTATAACGTTTCCGAGCTGCAAAAAGCGAAATCGGATATCAAAACTGATGTTACCATTCAGACAGAAGGCGTTACTGAGGAAGAGGTCAATGTCGAAGAGATTACCAAGATCAGTCAAGAGGCGCCCATTATTAAGATGGTTAACGCGATGATGCTGGAAGCGGTGCGCGCCCGGGCCAGCGATATTCATATTGAGCCGTATCAGGATAAAGTACGCTTGAGATACCGCGTTGACGGAATATTGCAGGAAATGGAGCCGGTCTCCCGCGACCAGGAGCGCGCTTTAGTGGCCCGGATTAAGATCATGTCCAATCTGGATATAACGCAGCGCCGCCTTCCGCAAGACGGCAGGCTTTCTTTAGAGCTGGATAATAAACAGTTGGATTGCCGGGTTTCGGTATTGCCGATTCACGCCGGCGAGAAGATCGTTATGCGGTTGCTGGAGAAAGGCGGTTTAACGGTAGATCTGGAAAAATTGGGATTTTCCCAATATTCCTTTGAGGCTTTTCAGAAAGCGGCCGCCCGGCCGTACGGGATGATACTTTTGACCGGGCCTACGGGCAGCGGCAAGTCAACGTCGCTATATGCCATTATCAATACGCTGAATAGCTTTGAACGGAATATTATTACTATTGAG
>JBFZAQ010000063.1:0-10872 GCA_041308885.1 Candidatus Omnitrophota bacterium
ATTGAAGGAAAGGGTAACAGCGAGCGTTCAACTTTACTTCCGGCGAGCGTCATCAGGGGAAACCATAGGTTTCCCCTGATGAGGAACGAACGTCGTTACCAAGCTAACAAAGCATTAAATAAGCAAAATACTGTAAAACTGTTTACTTAACCACCATTGACAAAGCTATAGTGAGTGACGGGCTCATAGCTCAGTTGGTTAGAGCGTTGCGTTGACATCGCAAAGGCCAGAGGTTCAAGTCCTCTTGGGCCCACCATTTTTCGCCATACTTTAAAGCGCTAATGATAACCGCGATCGGTAATTTAGGCCCGCTGCAGAAATTTATCGATGATCCGTCGATATCGGAGATCATGATTAACGGGCCGCAGAAGGTCTTTGTCGAGAAAAACGGCAAGAAGATCTTAGCTGATACCGTCTTTACTTCGGAACAGGAGATTCTTCAGCTTATCGAGAATATATTTACAGCGCGGGGCAAGCGGTTGGATGCGGAGGTCTTATATGCCGACGTCTGTTTGGATGATGGTACCCGGATTAATGCCATCATGCCTCCGGTATCCCGTTTTGGCCTGGCGGTTACCTTGCGTAAGTTTTCCAAAACCATTGCCAGTTTAGACGACCTGGTTAGGCTGGGGACGCTCAGCAACAAAGCGGCGGAGATGCTGGTTGCTTGCGTTAAGGGTAAGATTAATATTATTTTCTCAGGCGGGACTGGGGTGGGCAAGACCACTCTTTTACAGGTGCTCTCGCAGAATTTTTCTCCCGCGGAGCGGGTGGTGACCATTGAAGACGCCGCAGAGTTACAGTTGGCGCAGGAGAATGTGATTTCGCTGGAGACTAAGGCCGCGGACCGCAACTTCAAAGGCGAGGTTACTTTGAGGGATTTGATCCGTAATGCGCTACGCATGGCCCCTGACCGCTTGGTTGTCGGAGAGGTGCGGGGGGCCGAGGCCATTGATATGCTGCAGGCTATGGCGACCGGCCATAGCGGCACCATCGCCATCGTGCACGGGAACTCTCCTAAGGATGTTGTTGCTCGGCTGGAAACCATGGTGCTTATGTCCGGGCTTAATCTGCCGGTTTCCGAAGCCCGGAAGCTGGTGGCGTCCACCGTCAACGTAATTGTGCACTTGAGCCGTTTTACCGACGGCAGCCGCAAGGTTACTTATATAACTGAGATTCGCGGCATTGAACAAGAGGAAGTGGTATTGAACGACTTGTTTACTTATCATTTGGACGGGATAGACGATGACGGGAAAGCCCGGGGCGGGCTTAAGCCGGCGATTCGGTTTTATCCGTTATTCTTTCAGCGGTTTCAAAAGATGGGTTTAATTTCCGATAAGGTATTTGTCAATGAATAAAACCACCGACATAGAAACCCTGCGGCACTCCTGTTCGCATGTTCTGGCGCAGGCAGTTAAAGAGCTCTGGCCCCAAGCCAAGCTCGGCATAGGCCCGGCCATTGAAGACGGGTTCTATTACGATTTTGATAAGCCGGAGCCGTTTACCGACGAAGATTTGGCGCGTATCGAAGAGAGGATGAGCCGGATAATCGCCGAGAACCAAGTCTTTACGCGGCAGGAGCTTTCCAAAGAGGAGGCCGCGCGCGTGCTGGAATCTCTTGGAGAAACCTATAAAGTTATGCTGCTGCGGGAAATCCCGGATGCCGTGGTGTCGTTATACAAGACAGGCGAGAGCTTTGTTGACCTGTGCCGCGGGCCGCATCTCCAGTCTACCGGACAGATTAAGGCCTTTAAGTTGTTGTCGGTGGCAGGCGCTTATTGGCACGGCATTGAAACTAACCCGATGTTGCAGCGTATTTATGGGACGTGTTTTGAAACTGCGGAGCAGCTGCGGGATTATTTAAAAAATCGCGATGAGGCCAAGGCCCGCGACCACCGCAAGCTGGGCCCGGCCCTGGAGCTGTTTGATATTTATCATGAAGAAGCCGGGGCAGGGTTAGTATTTTATCATCCCAAGGGGGCGATTTTGCGCCGGGTTATTGAAGACTACGAGAAGCAAGAACATTTAAAGCGCGGCTATCAGTTAGTCATAACCCCGCATATTATGCAGGCGGATCTCTGGCGCACGTCGGGCCATTATGATTATTACAAACAGAATATGTATACGCTGTTAATCGAAGGTAAAGAATATGTCTTAAAGCCGATGAATTGCCCCGGGCATATGCTGATTTATAAATCCAAGACCCGCAGTTATAAAGATCTGCCTATCCGGCTCTTTGAATTAGGGACCGTCTACCGGCACGAAAAGGCCGGAGTTATGCACGGATTATTACGGGTGCGCGGCTTCACTCAAGACGATGCCCATATTTTCTGCGAGCCGGGACAGTTAAAGGCGGAGATCCAGTCGGTCATTGAATTTGTCTTTGACACAATGAAGGTTTTTGGGTTTATTGACGTGGGGATTGAATTAAGCACGCGGCCGCTTAAATCTATCGGGTCGGATGAGGATTGGAAGCTGGCCACCGAAGCCCTTGAGGGGGCGTTGCAAGATAAGGGTTTGGCCTATGATATTAACACCGGAGAAGGCGCTTTCTACGGCCCCAAGATTGATATAAAACTTAAGGATGCCCTTAAGCGGTCCTGGCAGTGCGCGACCATTCAGTGCGATTTTGCGCTTCCGAAACGTTTTAATTTAAACTATATTGATGCCCAAGGAGTCAAACGTCAACCAATCATGGTGCACCGGGTGATCCTGGGCAGCGTAGAGCGTTTTGTGGGGGCTTTGGTTGAGCATTACGCGGGCGCCTTTCCGCCGTGGCTGGCCCCGGTACAGGTAACAGTGATTCCGCTTAAACTTGAGCAGCAGGATTACATAATGCAGCTTAAAGGCTTACTCGAGGGCGCGGCTATTCGTTTTAACCTGGATGAGCGCAATGAATCATTGGATAAGAAAATTCGCGACGCCGAGATGGAAAAAGTTCCCTACGTGCTGGTGGTCGGAAGGCGGGAAGCTGCCGCGGGCAATGTTTCGGTGCGCAAGAAGGGCGCCGGAGATCTCGGAGTTATGCCGGCAGGGGATTTTATCAAGAAGATTACAGGAGAGATAAACGCGCGTCTTGCCTAAAAGAAAAGGCGGCGTCACAGTCACAGGAGGTGTGCTATTAAAAAGTTTATCCGGATAAACGACAGGATCAGGGTGCCCGAAGTCCGGCTGATTGGGCCCGAAGGTAATCAATTAGGAGTAGTTTCTATTCAGAAGGCGTTGGATTTAGCCAATCAATCTGAGCTTGACCTGGTTGAGGTCGCGGCCTCAGCCAATCCCCCGGTCTGCCGGATTATCGATTTTAGTAAATTTAAATATGACCAGGAGAAGAAGGAGCGCGAGGCCAAGAAGCATCAGAAGCAAAGCAAGCTTAAAGAAATTCGTCTTAAACCTAATATCGACGAGCATGATTATCAGACTAAGTTAAAACAGGCCCTTACTTTCCTGAAGAAGAAGGATAAAGTGAAGATTAATTTGTTCTTCCGAGGCCGCCAGATGGAGCATTTGGACATCGGCCGCAAGATTATCGATAAATTCATTGTGGATAGCCATAGCGATGCGCAAGTAGAAAAAGAGCCGGTATTAGAAGGGCGGGTCATTAGCCTGGTACTGGCGCCAAAATAAAGACGGAGCGGATAAATGCCAAAACTGAAAACCCGCAAAGGGGTTGCGAAACGTTTTAAATTAACCAAAAAGGGTAAAATAACCTATAGGGCCGGCGGTAAGAGCCACCTGCTCTCAAGCAAGCAGTCTGAACGGTTGCGCAAGTTGCGCCGAGCGTCGACGCTGCAGAATAAAAAGCAGGTTGA
The DNA here is from genome assembly GCA_041308885.1 of Candidatus Omnitrophota bacterium. Classification (GTDB taxonomy): domain Bacteria; phylum Omnitrophota; class Gorgyraeia; order Gygaellales; family Profunditerraquicolaceae; genus JBFZAQ01. The sequence goes on from JBFZAQ010000063.1 coordinate 3,813, forward strand.
TTATTTAAAAAGAATGCTGCCCTACGGCTAGCTTCAACCGTACAATCAAAGGAGTAATGAAAAATGGCAAAAGTAAAACACAGTGTAGCAACGCGCAGAAGAAAACACCGGTTATTAAAAGAGGCCAAAGGATTTTTCGGCGACCGGAGTAAGCAATTCCAGCAGGCCCGACGAGCACTGATGCACGCCTTAGTTTATGAGTACCGGGACAGGCGGGTCAAGAAGAGAGAGGTCCGTCGGTTGTGGATTACGCGGATTAACGCGGCCTGCCGCCAACAAGATATCACTTATAGCGTATTCATGAACGGATTGAAAAAAGCCAAAGTCGAGCTGGATCGCAAGGTTCTTGCTGATTTGGCGGTCCGTGAACCGCAGGCGTTTAAGAAATTAGTGGAGTTGGTGCAAGGTTAAATCCGAAACACGAAATTCGAAATTCGAAACAAATACGAATTGAGATAATGTCAAATGACAAAATCCAAAGACCAAAACAAATTCCAAATTTAAATTACCAAATTTTTGCTATTTAACATTTGTCATTTGTGCTTATTTTGTCATTTGTGCTTTGTCATTTGAATTTAAACATTTTGAACATTGTTTCGGATTTCGATATTCGCCTGCCTGCCGGTAGGCAGGGATTTCGAATTTAAGAGGTGGCGCCATGTACATCATAATCGTTGGTTGCGGAAGAGTCGGATCGGAACTAGCCAAGCTTTTAGCCGGCGAAAGCCATAACGTCGTGGTTATTGATGCCAAGAGCGAGTCTTTTGACCGGTTAGGCGGTAGTTTCAACGGGGTCACCATGGTGGGCAACGGTTTTGATTTAGGCCTGCTTAAGCAAGCGGGTATCGAAAAGGCGGATGCCTTTTGCGCGGTCACCAACGGTGATAACACCAACTTGATTTCGGCACAGGTAGCCAAGAAGATATTCGGCGTCCCGCGCGTCTTTGCCCGGGTTTACGATCCGCAGCGGGCCCATATTTATTCGGCGTTAGGGCTGGATATTATCAGCGGTACTATGCTGTTTGCCGCGATGCTCCGGGACAAGATTATCGAAAGCCGCTTCTCCAGCTACCTGATTGAAACCAAGGAGTTGGGGGTTATTGAAATAGACGCCAAAAACGATCTCGAAGGCCAGACCATACAACAGCTCAATATTCCCAAGGAGTTTATGGTAGTGGCGATTCGGCGGCTGGACGGCGTAGTTATTCCTGAGCCGCAGACAATCGTAAAAACCAAAGATACCCTGATGGCTATTGTGAAAGTTGCCAGCCTGCAGAAGATCAAGGATAGATTCGGAATATAAAGGGGAGGTGAGCCCGTGTATATTATTCTTGTCGGCGCGGGGAAGGTCGGATTCTTCTTGGCCAAACGCCTGATTAGCGGTAAGCACACCGTCAGTATTATTGAAAAAGAAAAAAATCTCTGCGAGGAAATCGCTAAGGGCCTGGAAGCCTTAGTTATTCACGGTGATGGATGCGACCCTTATGTATTGGAGCAGGCCGGCATAGCCCGCGCCGACGTCCTGGCGTCGGTAACCGGGGATGACGAAGATAATTTGATTATTTGTCAGCTGGCTAAAGAGAAATTCCACATCCGGCGCACCGTAGCCAGGGTTAATAACCCGGATAACGAGCATACCTTTGCGGAACTGGGCATAGACGTCCCAATTGATTCGACTAAGATCATCGCCAAGATTATCGAAGAAGAGGTCTCCTTCTCCGACTTTGTCAATTTGATGAGTTTCAAACGCGGAAAGCTGGCGATTGTGCGCGTTGACCTTCCCGACGACTCCCCGGTTATAAATAAACAGGTATCGGAAATCCAGCTTCCGCCGGATTCGGTTTTGGTTTCGCTCGTCCGTCAGGATGAGGTTATTGTCCCGAAAGGCAACACCGTGTTGCGGTCCGGCGACGATATCATCGCCCTGACAGTAGTGGGCAACGAACCCCAGTTACTTAATCTTCTAATCGGCAAATTATAAACATGAAGCCAAAAGCATTGCGGGATGCGGCGCTGGGAATCGGAGTCGAGGTCGTCTACGCGGCCGCGATCATGGCCGCGGCCTACGGGATTTGCCTGTTATTCTCATTGACGCGATGATATTAAGACCGGCGTTTACTGATCTTAAGAATATCGGGTATTATTTGGGCCGCATAATCCTCGGGTTTGCTTTAACCATGGCCGTGCCGATTATTCTCGGATTGGCGAAGCGAGAATTTAATCCCGCCTTGGATTTTCTTATCGGCCTACAGATAACCCTGCTAGCCGGCTTGATATTGACCCGAGTTTGCTATACTCCTAACGACCTCAACTGGATGCAGGGGATGATTGTGGTTTCTCTGTCTTGGCTGGCGGTCATGTTTTTGGGAGCCATCCCGCTTTATTTAAGCGGCCACTTCAAATCCTACCTGGATGCTTGTTTTGATGCTATGTCCGGATTCGCCACCACGGGATTGACCTTAATCCAGGACCTCGACCATCTTTCTTACTCCCATAATATTTGGCGCCACCTGATTATGTTTATCGGCGGCCAGGGCGTGGTTATTGTGGCTTTATCATTCTTTGTCAAGGGGATGTCGGGGTCGTTTCGGATGTATGTCGGCGAGGCCCGGGACGAGAAACTGCTTCCTAACGTCATTAGCACCAGCAGGTTTATTTGGCTGGTGAGTATTACTTATCTCTGTCTGGGGACGGTGGCTTTGGGGATTACCGGAATATTCCTGGGGATGAAGCCGTTTAATGCTTTTTTCCATGGCGCCTGTATTTTCATGGCCGCCTTTGATACCGGCGGATTCGCGCCGCAATCCCAGAACATTCTCTATTATCATAGCGCGGCCTACGAAATCGTTACTATTATTATCATGATCCTGGGGGCGGTTAATTTTAAACTGCATTACCACGTCTGGACCGGGTATCGTAAAGAACTCTTCCGGAATATTGAAACCCGGGTTTTGTTTGCCACTGTCTTGGTTACCTTCGCTATCACGGCATTCGGGTTAAACCGGGGCGGGGTTTACGCGCAGGCCGGGATTCTATTTCGTAAGGGATTCTATCAGCTTATTTCCGGGCATACCGGTACCGGATTTCAGACAATTTATGCCCAGCAATTTGTCCAGAATTGGAATGATTTGGCTCTATTGGGGATCATCGCGGCTATGGCCTTAGGCGGCGCAGTCTGCTCGACTACGGGGGCGATCAAGGTGCTGCGCGTAGGGATTATCGGAAAGACCCTTAAGCAGGACTTAAAGCGGATTATCATGCCGGATAGGGCTATCGTGGTGCAGAAGTATCATCATATTAAGGATGTTTTTTTGGAGGATAAGCACGCCCGTGCCGCTTTGCTGATTACGGTAGCCTATTTAGTGTTATACGGCTTAGGTACACTGGTAGGTATGTGGTATGGGCATCCATTTGTGTTGGCGTTATTTGAGTCCACCTCGGCGGCAGCCAATGTGGGGTTATCTTGCGGCATAACCCGGGTTACTATGCCGGCGCTGCTTAAATTAACTTATATTTTTCAGATGTGGGCGGGCAGGCTGGAGTTTATGTCGGTCTTCACGCTGATCGGATTTTTGTGGGCGGCGATTAAGGGGAGATAAATGGTCAGATTGTTTAATGTGAAATGTGTAATGTGTAATATTTTTTTACTTTACACTTTACACTTTACACTTTACACTGCCGCAGCTCAGTCAATTTCCAGCGCCGAGTTAATTACTCGGGCTAAGGAGCTCGACGGACAAGTCGTTATTTATGAAGGCGAAGTGGTAGGGGATGTCATGGTCCGCGGTAATTATGCTTGGGTAAATGTGCATGACGGGGCTAATGCCATCGGCGTTTGGGTTCCGGCTGAGCTGGCCCGGGCCGTCGGCTTTACGGCCGGCTATGTCTCCAAAGGGGACTGGATTGAGTTGGAGGGGGTTTTTTCCAAAGCCTGCCCGGAGCACGGCGGGGACCTGGATATTCACGCCCGACAAATGCGGGTTCTGCGTCCCGGCAGGCCGGTTACTGAACGGTTGAATATCGGTAAAAGAAATTTAGCGTTTATTTTAGCGGGAGTAGTATGCCTGGTATTGATATTGAGGCAATTAAAGTAAGCATTGAGGCCCAGGCGCAGGCGATCAATTCCTCTGCGGAGCTGGAAAGCTTGAGAGTCCAGTATCTGGGCCGTAAGGGCGTATTGGCCCAACTGACTGGGGCAATTCCCGGCATGCCGGTAGAGGAGCGAGCGGTATTCGGCCGGCAAGTTAATGCTCTGAAGAACAGGATAACTGAATTGATCGAGCAGAAGCAGAAGGTCTTGGAGCTTCAGGCCGGCCCCCAGGATTATACGCATGTGGATATGGGTATGCCGGGGCTGGCGCAGGAAATTGGCCGGATCCATCCGCTTACTCAAGTGATTGACGAGATATGCGGTATTTTCACCGCTATGGGTTTTTCGGTAGTGGAAGGCCCGGAAATAGAAACCGAGTTTAATAATTTTACCGGGCTGAATATTCCTTTGGACCATCCGTCGCGGGATGCGTTCGATACATTCTATATTAAGTGTGCCGGTATACCGGTTAGCCGGTTAGCCGGTTCTGCCGGCTCACCGGCTCACCGGCTCACCGGTAAATTATTACTCCGCAGCCACACCTCTCCGGTGCAGATAAGGACGATGAAGGCGCACAAACCGCCGCTGGCAGTGGTAGTTCCGGGGCGGGTATACCGGCCGGATGCGGTAGATGCCAGCCATTCGTTTATGTTTCACCAGATTGAGGGTTTTGTCGTGGATACGCAGATCCGATTCTCCGATTTAAAGGGCGCTTTGACCCATTTTGCTCAAGGTGTTTTTGGCAAGGATATTCGGATGCGTTTTCGGCCCCATTTCTTTCCTTTTACTGAACCGTCGGTGGAGGTGGATGTGTCATGTGTAATGTGTCAAAGTGTCAAAGTGTCAAAGTGTCAGCAGAGACGTTGCAGCGTCTGCGGGGGGAAGGGGTGGTTGGAGATTTTGGGGGCGGGGATGATTCATCCTAGCGTGTTTAAACATGTTGGATATGATCCAAAAAAATATTCGGGATTTGCCTTTGGTATGGGAGTAGAGCGTATTGCCATGCTTAAGTACGGGATTAATGATATTAGATTGTTTTTTGAGAATGACCGGAGGTTTCTGGAGCAGTTTTAAGTAAATGAAATTGGTAAATGGTGATTGGTAAAATAATTAAATGTTAAATGAAGCTAACTTATAATTGGTTAAAAGATTTTGTGGAGATCAAATTATCGCCGCAGGCGCTGGCTGATAAATTGACCATGGCCGGGCTGGAAGTTAAGTCTCTAGACGAGCAAAACGGGGATTTTGTCTATGAAATCGAGATCACCTCGAATCGCCCGGATTGGTTGAGTGTTGTTGGGGTTGCGCGCGAGGTTGCGGCGGTTACCGGAAAAAGGTTCACCGGTATGCCGGTTAGCCGGTTCAGCCGGCGCACCGGCGCACCGGCGCACCGGCTTACAATACGGGTTGAGAATAAGAAGGATTGCTCGCTCTACACCGCCAAGATTATTGAGGGTGTTAAGGTCGGTCCGTCCCCGGATTGGCTGCGTCAGCGCCTGGAGCTGATCGGTTGCCGCAGCATTAATAATATCGTGGACATCACTAATTATGTTTTGTTTGAAACGGGCGAGCCGCTGCATGCGTTTGATTTAGACAAGATTGTGAGCCGGTCTGCCGGTGAGCCGGTCTGCCGGTTAGCAATAACAACTAGGCGGGCCAAAGAAAATGAAGAAATAATAACTATCGACGGCATAAAGAGAGCGCTTAATAATGATATTTTGATTATCGCTGCCGACACCGGCTCACCGGCTCACCGGATCACCGGTTCACCGATAGCTATCGCCGGGGTAATGGGCGGCAAAGAAACCGAAGTTACCGCCAGTACCAAGAATGTGCTTTTGGAGGCGGCGGTTTTTAATCCTGGTCTTATTCGTCGGGGCCGACAACAACTGGGGTTACAAACAGACTCCGCTTATCGTTTTGAAAGAGGGATTGGCCCGGAAGCGGCAATACCGGCTTCTTGGCGGGCTGTGGAGCTGATTAGGGAGTTGTCCGGGGGAGAACTTAAGTGCGCTCGATCGGTTGGGGCGGCGAGGTTGACGCGGAAAGCAATTAATTTGAGTATTGATCGCATGCAGACATTGTTGGGTGTAAAGATAGATGGAACAACCGCCAAGCGCATTCTGGAAGCTCTTGGTTGTAAAGTTGCCGTGCGCGGGCGAAAGTCTTGCAGCGTTGTTGCTGCGCCGGGCCGTTTGGATATCCAGTCGGAAGTCGATCTTATCGAGGAGGTGGCTCGCGTTTGGGGGTACGAAAAGATCCCGGTTACTATCCCGACGGTAAAAATACAATCTATGCCCAATCCCCAACGCTGTCAGATTAGCGCGGCCAAAACCGTTCTTGCGGGACTTGGTTTGGATGAAGCAATCACCTACAGTCTGGTCAGCCGGGAGTTATTGGATGCGTTTAAGATTTCTCCGGAGTTGTTGGTTGAAGTGCAGAATCCGCTGAGCAGCGATCAAGCGGTTCTTCGCCCGACGTTGATCCCGAGCTTAGCTAAGGCGGTGGCCTATAATTTGGCCCAAAAGCAGCCGGGTGTGGGATTTTTTGAAATCGGTAATGCCTACAGTGTCGACCAGGACGGTTGCGTCCAAGAGCAGACAATATTTGCTTTAGCCGTCGGCGGGCAGCGTTCGTGGTTGACCGCCCAGGGGGCCGGCCGGGAAACTTTAGGCCTCCTCCACGCCAAAGGCATTATTCAAACTCTTTTGACTCGCTTAGGAGTTGGGCAAGTAGAATGGGTAGCTAGTGAAAATCCTCAAGAATATGCAATCATGAGAGGTAAGCAGCGTGTTGGCGTGCTGCAGAATATCCCGGCCAAGGCTTTAGCGTATTTAGATGTTAAGCATGCCGGCATTGTGGCGGCCCAGCTATATCTAGACGCGCTTAAGGGATTAATAGGGTTAAAGAAGACCTTTAGCGATATCCCGAGATATCCGGCTATTACCCGAGATATCAGCGTTTAGATCG
>JBFZAQ010000064.1:0-5656 GCA_041308885.1 Candidatus Omnitrophota bacterium
TTATCAACAGTATCAGCAAAAAGAAAAGGCCGCTCAGACAGAGAAAGAGCTGGTATTAATAACATGAAAACCGGACATTCTTGCTTTGCTAGAAACCGGACATTTTTGCCTTGCTATAACAAAAATTTGCGGTGTTCTTGACAGGCTTGGCAAATTGTGCTAATATTCTTCAAACTTGAACAAGGAGGGGTTCATGAAAAAAATAGCATTGGGGTTGATGGTGTTGTTCTTAGCCGGCGGGGTAGCTTTTGCCGCCGACCAGAGTGCCCCGGAGGTGCTGGAGCTAAAGGGGACGATTGTTGATAGTATCAGCGCAGATGCCCATACCCAGGATTTGGCGGAATTTGTGAAGATTAACACCAAACAACGCGCCTTAGATTCCGCTGCCGGCGGGTATGCGATTTTGTTTGATGATGGCAGGGTGTTCAAATTTGATGCCCAGGCCAATGCCATGATTGAGGAATTTCTGAAAAAACCGGAAAGTTCCCTGAAGGTTGTGGTTAAGGTGCAGCAGTATACCGAGCAACTAACCTTAATATCCATAAAAAAGCAGATATAGAATGAGATTTTTCTAATCGGGAAAACCCGCATTGCCGCGAACAATGCGGGTTTTTTGTTTCTATGCCTTTTACTTTTATCGAGATTGAGTCCAGAAAAAATAAGACTATCCCGGCGCTGTTTATCTTCCTGGTCGGGTTTTATTTCTTGGGCTTTTATATTCTGGCCGCGCTTATCCGGGGGTATTTCTTTTTATCCGCGTTTGTTTCGGGCCGCGGTTTTTTCTATTTTACCGTAGAGGAATTCGTGTATATACTTTTGGCTTCTTTAGCGGCTGCCGGTCTGCAATGGTACTTTACGGCCTACGCGATGGTTGATCGGCTGATCGAGACTATGGAAGCTAGCGTTCCCGACAAGCAGGACTCTTACCATCAAATGTTTTCTAATGTTGTGGAAGAAGTAGGCGTAGCCACAGGCGGCAGGAATATCGAAGCCGTAGTATTGCCGACAGTGGCTCTAAATGCTTTTTCCGTATCAGATTTCAACGGCCGTTGCTGTATCGGCGTTACCGAAGGCTTGTTAGCTCGACTGAACCGGGCTCAGCTGGAGGCGGTGGTAGGGCATGAAGCGGCTCACATCGTTGCTGGTGATACCCTGATCAAAACTGTGTCAGTGTCTTTGTTTGGTATATACGGGGCGATTTTACGGGGTTGCGCCAAGTCTTTTGAGCAGAGTGGTGTTAGCGGCAAAAGAGGCGGGGGCCATCCCTTAATTATCTTAATATATGCGGTTAGCCTTATTTTGTACGGTATATGCAAATTAGTAAGCATGTTTATTTCTCGGGAATGCGAATACCGGGCTGACGCCACAGCCGTGCGTTTGGTTCGGGACCCGCTTAGCCTGGCCCAGGCCCTTTATACGATAGGCCGAAAATGGCGGGGTGGGGGAATGGGGTATGAATATTTGGAGAGTTTGTTTATTTCTAATCCCAACTATAGCGCGTTGGATGAAGAAGAGACAGTCATCGCGGATTTGTTTTCCACCCATCCGCCTTTGCGAAAGCGCATTCAAGCTTTGACCGGTATGGTGCATATTGATGAAGGCGTATTAGAACGCGAGATTGATAAGGCTCGGAAGCCTCGTTCGCCGCTGCAGGAAGCACCGCCGCTTATCCCGGAAACACTCTGGTATGCCATTCATAATGGGCAATGGCAGGGTCCTTATCCGGCGGCAGAACTTCTACAGCTCCCGTGGTTGGTGCAGGATACCTTTATTCGTAAAGAAGGCTCTCAAAAGACAGCTCTTTTGTATGAAGAGAGAGAAATCCTTGATGCGGCAGCGGTAGACGGCGGATCATCCACAGATATGCCTTGCCCTCGTTGCCGCCAGGCGTTGCATAGGGTAACTTATGAGGGCGCTCCGGTTTATCATTGCGCTTTATGCAAAGGATATCTGACGCCGCAAGAAAAAATGCCGGCGATTATCATGCGGCAGGACCAGGGTTATTCGGATAATTTGATTCGACAGGCAGCCAAGCTGCAAGAGATGCTTGCCCGCGGCCGGTTCCCGGATAAACTAAAAGTAATTTATGAATTACCTTGTCCGAAATGCGCGGTAAAGATGATGCGCAGTTTCTACAATTTAGCCTATCCCGTAGAAGTTGACAAGTGCATGCGCTGTAATTTAATTTGGTTTGACCGGGACGAATTGGAGTTGCTCCAATATTTAATTGAGAAAGTTACCGGCCAGATTGTTTAGATCGGCGGTGTGTAATGTCTAAGGTTAACCTGTCGCTCATAGGCGTAACGAAACGTTTTTCTATTGGGGCGGCGCTCAAACGGTTTTGACATCCGCGTTGAATTAAGTATTGTGTTTCCAGAATTAAAGCAGTATAATTAATGACATAAGACGCTTAGCAACAAGATGATGCAGCCATAAGGCGAACACGCTTGTTATTTATTCTAAGGAGATCTTATGGAAATTCAGAGTCGGGTGATAAGCCGGAAATTAAGGATAACTATTTTAGCCGGTTATTGAATATCAGCCCAAGGCGCTGCAGAAATGCAGACCTTGGGTTTTTTGTCGCACAAAGCGGGGCATCCGGCTGTCCAATAGGCCGGGTGTGCATGGAGCGCCAGGAGAAGAGATAACAAATTTTATCCGGGGCTAGTAATTACCTAATGAGAAAAGATAAAGCCAAAAATAGCGCCGACCGCGACTGTGATTCAAGAATTAAGGCGAGAATGCGGATGTCGCGGTCGCCAAAACCGCCGGTAGATTTTAATACCGCGACTCGCGAAAAACTGATCGAGGAACTGCGTATGCATCAGATCCAAGTCGAGATGCAAAGCGAAGAGCTTAAATCCGCGCAACTTTCAATTAAAGCGTTGGGGGATCGCTATATAGATCTTTATGATTTTGCGCCTATCGGGTATTTTACATTTAATCGAGATGCTTTAATTTTGGAGGCAAACCTTGTCGGCGCACAACTTCTGGGAGTTGAGCGTAAAGACCTGATTAACCGAAGGTTCAGGGAGTTTGTAGCTGCGGCCAGTATCGACCAGTGGGACCGCAGTTTTACAAGCGTATATCAATGGGGGGTTAAACAGGGTTGTGATTTGTTGCTTGGTAAAGCCGATGGCTCTGTTTTTTATGCGCATCTTGAGTGCATCCGGGTGAATTTGCCGCAAGGAGAGAATAGGCCGGGGGAATTTGCCGTGCGTGCGGTGGTATCTGATGTCAGCGAGCGTAAGCGCTCAGAAGAGGTGATGGCAAAAAATGACAATAAGTTCCGTATTCTTTTTGGCGGCGCCCAGGATGCCGTGATGATTATCGAGCCTCCTTCCTGGAGGTTCACCTTTGGTAACGATTCGGCCGTGAAAATGTTTGCTGCCAAAGACGAAAAAGAATTTATCTCTTATGAGCCCTGGGCCCTGTCTCCCAAGCGGCAGCCGGATGGGAGCGTTTCCCGCGTAAAGGCTAAGGAGATGATTGAGATAGCTATGCGTGACGGGGCTAACTTTTTCGAATGGACGCATAAGCGGCTTAATGGCGAGGAGTTTCCGGCTACTGTGTTGCTGACTAGGATGTCATTATCCGGAAAAACGATGTTGCAGGCGGCAGTCAGGGATAATACCGAGCAAAAGGCGACCGAAGAAAAGTTGCGGCGATCTGAGCAGGAATTGCAAAAAGACAAATTGCTTTTGGAACAAAAAAATTTGGCCGTTAAAGAATTGATTGAGCACGCGGAGAGAGCAAAAAATATAACCAAGGAAGATATAGCGATAAATGTGGAAGAATTAATAATGCCGATTTTAAGGAGGCTAGAAATAAAAGGCGTATCGCCTCAGTATATTAAACTGTTTAAGCAGCATTTAGAAGAGTTGACTTCGGCTTTCGGCCGCAGGATAACCCAAAGAAGCGCCAGATTGACATCCCGCGAAATTCAAATTTGCGACATGGTAAGGAGCGGACTAACAAGCAAGGATATTTCCCAACTTTTGAATGTTTCCAGCCAGACGATAGAAAAACACCGCAAGAATATCAGAAGAAAATTGGGCCTCGCCAACAAAAAGGCAAATTTGGCCTCTTATCTGCATAAAATCTGAATTTCAAAATCACCGCAGAGAATTTGGCCCCATTCTTCCCGAATGGGTATTATCTATACCCATTATTTGACCGTTAATACCCTATTGCGCAAATCCTAAATCCGGAATAAAATTTTATATATTGTCGTCAGCTGTCTGCTAAGGAGGTAATCAAGAATGTCCAATCCGTTACCCGAAGAAAAAGAGCTTTATAGGCGTTTGCGTAACGAAAGCGTCGCGATTAAGGAGAACGTTTGGAATTTTATCTATAATCGCGTCAACGATAATTTAACCGCGATAATCCTTATCTGTCAGCGCGGGCTTAAGAGCGACCGCGCTTTGGCGATACGCGACGCTCGGCGGATTTTGGCTTGGATCAAGGACATAAAAAATGCTATTAATTCGGTAACTACGACTGCCAGCGAGAACATGTCTTTCCCTCAGTTCCAAGATGAAATTCCGCTCAATTCTCTGGTCCAGGAATTAATGACACATTACTTTGGAAATGATATTTACGCTATCGAATTGATGCTGCAAGACGCAATCGACCCTTTAAAACAGGCCCCGGTGTCAGCGCCGATCCTGCAAAAGATTATTGTCCACACCCAGGCGATGAAGGAGTTTATCGAGAACTTCCGGGAGAGTATTCAATGGAGAGAATCAAAAGATAAATACCTCAATTTATACGATACGTTTCAAGACGGCCTGGCTTTAACCGACATGCATGGCCATATTGTTGAAGCCAATTCGGCTTTTGTCCATATGCTCAATTATAGCAAGGAAGAGATTACAAAACTGGATTATCGGCAGTTGACTCCCGAGAAATGGCGAAAGACAGACGAGGAATTCATCAATCAGTTAGTCCTCAACAAGGTAAATTCCGCTGAATATGAGAAAGAATATATAAAAAAAGGCGGGGGGACATGCTTTATCAAGCGTAAGGTTTGGCTGATTAAAGACAAGGAGGATAATCCTTTAGGAATGTGGGAGGTTGTAAAAGATATCACTGAGAGTAAAAGGGTGCAACGAGAGTTCGAGGAGGAGATTTTTGCCTCGTATGTCGTAATTGAGAATGTCAGTATCGGCTTATCGCTTAGCGATAAAAGCGGCCGTTTTATAATATTTAATCACAGAATGCAGGAAATTACCGGCTATACAATGGAAGAGAGCAATAAGCAGGATCTCGGAGTTCTCCTTTATCCTGATCCCGAATACCGCCAAGAAGCAATCAGCCGGTTAAGCGAGATTACCGCAGGGAAGGAGCTTAAAGATGTTCAGACAACAATTACGGTTAGAGATGGTTCGCAGAAAGTACTATCGGTGTCGACATCTTTGATAAATTATAAGGGCAGGGATATGTATTTAAGCGTCTGGCGCGACATCACCGAGAGCAAGCGTCTACAGGATGCCTTGAATGATTCCGAAACCCGCTTCCGCCGGCTCTTTGAGACTGCCCAGGACGGGATATTGATTCTCAACGCCCAAACCGGTCAAATCAACGAAGTCAACAAATTTCTGATCGATATGCTGGGTTATTCCCGGGAAGAATTTTTGAATAAGAAGCTTTGGGA
>JBFZAQ010000065.1:0-12711 GCA_041308885.1 Candidatus Omnitrophota bacterium
ATATTTTTAGGAAAAAGCCGCATATGCTGCCGGGGGTTTCTCTGATGCTCGCCGAAGGCGTGCTCAAGTCGATTAAGGATTTAAAAAGGCCTTTTGTGACCGTCATAAACTCTTATACTAATCAGATTCCCGGCCACGCGCACCTCGATATATTAGGGGCTGTTTTGAAAAAAGAGCTGGAGAGGCTTGGGGTAAACGTATGGTATGCCAATATCGGAGGCGCGGTCGGGGATGGTATTGCTATGGGGCATTTCGGGATGAAATATTCTTTGCCTTCCAGGGAGCTGATTTGCGATCAGATTGAGACTATTGTCGGAGCTCATCCTTGCGATGCCTGGATTGGTTTGGGTAATTGCGATAAGATTGTCCCTGCGATGTATAACGCCATGGTAAGGATTAATATCCCCGCTATTTACGTAAGCGGCGGGCCGATGTTAAGCGGTTTGAATAATACCGACCTTATTTCGGTTTTTGAAGGGGTAGGAAAATACAGCGTTGGTAAGATGAGCAAAGAAAAATTAGAAAGTTTGGCGGAGAGCGCTTGCCCCGGATACGGAAGCTGCGCGGGCATGTTTACGGCAAATTCTATGAATTGCCTGGGAGAGGCCTTGGGCTTTGCTTTGCCGGGGAATGGGACAATACCTGCTACGCGAAGGATTAAGCGCAAAAAAAGGCAATTCCAGCTAAACCCTAAAAGGATATTCCTTGTTAAAGAATCCGCCCGCAGAATAATTTTTCTTATGAAAAACAAGATCAGGCCTTTGGATATCTTGACTAAAACTTCCATTGATAATGCTTTCATTTTAGATATGGCTATGGGGGGTTCGACTAATACGGTTTTGCACCTTCTGGCTTTAGCGCATGAAGCAGGGATTAAATATGACCTTAGATTTCTTAATGAACTAGCCAGAACCACTCCGAATGTTACGAAAGTTTCGCCGTCGCGTCCGGAAATCCATATGGAAGATATTCATAAAGTAGGAGGGGTAGGCGCTATCTTAAAGGCGGTTTATGACGGCAAAGGTTCTAAGATAAACCTTCAAGCCAAGACTGTTTACGGGACATTAGGCAAGTATGTTTTAAAATCTCCTAAGCCCGATGGAAATGTGATCCGTTCAAAGGAGCGCGCTTTCTCTCTTGAGGGAGGTTTAGCGGTGATCTTTGGGAATATTGCCAGGCGCGGCGCTGTAGTAAAGACAAGCGGCGTAGATAAAGATATGTTTACGTTTAAAGGAAAGGCCTTGGTGTATGATTCCCAGGAAGAGGCCTTAGGCGCTATTCTAAAAAATAAAGTTAAAGATGGCGACGTGGTCGTGATTCGGCATGAAGGCCCGAAAGGCGGTCCCGGTATGCAGGAGATGCTTTCGCCAACCGCGGCGATAAAAGGGGCAGGTATCAGGGCCGCTTTGATTACCGATGGCCGTTTTTCAGGAGGGACTAGGGGGCTATGTATCGGCCATATATCTCCGGAGGCAGCCAGCGGGGGAGAGATTGGATTGATTAAGAACGGAGATTTAATTGAAATTAACGTCAATAAAAAGAAAATAAACGTTAAAGTCTCAGAAGCAGAATTAAAGGCAAGAAGAAAGAAAATAGTCCGTTTTGAATCAAAGATAAAAGGCGGCTGGCTGGCAAGATATGCCAATTTTGTAGAGAGCGCTGATAAAGGAGCGGTCTTATCACCTTTTTCTAAGTAGCAGTTTTATATCTGCGAAGCGAAAGAGGTTTTGCCCGGGGAGCCAACAGGGAGCAGATAAAAGCGTGCCAGGAATTGGGGTTGCCGCGTGCAGATTTTATTGCCCTATGCCTGGAGGCAATGAAGGAAATAAACACTGAGTTAGGATTATAGAGGCAGGAAGATAGCATGGAAGAAAAATCGCCCAAAATAATTTTGAAAGTAGAAAATTTAAGTATCAAATTCAACGGTGAAGAAATTCTTAAAGACATAAATTTTACCGTCAAACAAGGAGAAACTTTAATTATTCTAGGCCCGAATGGCGCGGGAAAAACAACGCTGTTAAAAGCTTTATTGGGATTAGTTCCCTATAAAGGAAAGGTTGTTTGGGAGACAAAAAATATCAGTTACTTGCCACCCCAGGAATTAGTCCAAAGAAAGTATCTTCCGCCGCTAACTATAGAAGAATTTTTTAGGTTCAAAGATGTCCCGGATAAAAAAATATTAAAGATTTTTCAAGAAGTCGGATTAGACCCGTTATTATTAAAGAGTTCATTTACTACAATATCTACCGGCCAGTTTCAAAGAATGATAATCGCCTGGGCCTTGGTAGATGATCCTGATGTTTTGTTGTTTGATGAAATAACCTATGGCATTGATGTCGGCGGCGAAGAAACAATTTATTCTTTACTGCACAAATTCTGGGAGCAAAGAAAGTTAACTATTTTATTGGTAACCCATGATTTAAATGTCGTTTATGAGCACGCTAATAATGTATTATGTTTGAATAAAAAGAAACTATGCTATGGAGAACCAAATAGGATATTAACTCCGGAAAATTTAAAAGAAGTCTACGGGGCAGGGATAAAATTTTATAAACATACTCACTAGTGACGCTATGCAGCTCATTTTAGCTTTAATAATGGGGTCTTTCGTAGGAGCGGCAGCAGGATATTTGGGGACCCTGATGCTCTCCAAAAGAATGGCTCTGGTAGCCGGCCCTTTGGGACATTTAACTTTGCCGGGAATTGCCTTGGCATATCTATTTGGTTTTGATATATCAATCGGAGCTTTTGTCTTCGTTATTTTGGGGATTATTATAATTTGGCTATTTGAGATAAAGACAAGACTCCCTATGGAGGCTTTGACTGCTGTTGTGTTCGCTTTAGGAGTTGCCATTACCTTTTTATTCATCCCGGAAGAAAAAACCATGCCGGCCTTGATCGGAGATATTTCACATCTATCTCTTCAGGTGGTAATTGTTACCGTTATTTTATCCCTGTTTACTATTTTTGTAACAAAGAAAATTTATAAAAAAGTCATTCTAATCGAAATCTCTGAAGATATCGCCAAAGCGGAAGGGATTAACGTAAAAAAATATAATCTCCTTTATTTGCTTTGTATTGCGCTTATTGTATCTTTAGGCGTGAGAATAGTCGGCGGGCTGATGACGGCTGCCATTGTGGCTATCCCTGCCTGCACAAGCAGGAACATAAGTAAAAATATTTTTCAATATTCTTTAGGGGGCTTGATATTAGGAAGTTTAAGCTGTATCATGGGAATTTTGGCTTTTAATTTTACAGGCCTTCCTGCCGGACTTTTAATTATCCTATCCAGCGCATTCTTATTTTTAATTTCTGTGTTTTTTAAAAGGTAATACAATTATGAGATTTATAACTTCTCAACAGATGAAGGCGATAGATAGGCGCGCAATAGAAGAATTCGGTATCCCTTCGCTTATTTTAATGGAAAATGCAGGAACCGGCGCGGTCAAAGTTGCGCTCGATATGGTAAAAGATTCTGATAATAAAAAGGTAGTTTGTGTATGCGGCAAAGGCAATAATGGCGGAGATGGTTTTGTGTGCGCCAGGCATTTAATTAATAACGCGGTTGATACAGAGATATTCTTAATAGGGGAGCCCTCCGAATTAAAGGCAGACGCAAAGATTAACTTTGGTATCTTGAAAAGAATGAAGGCGAAAATTAGGTTTTTAAAAACCGATAAGGATATTAAATTTTTTAAAAAAAAACTGCGGGATACCGGTCTCATAATTGACGCGATTTTCGGTATTGGTTTGTCCGGTGGAATAAAAAAAACTTACAGCAGGGTTATCGGGGCAATGAACCAATCTAAAAAGCCTATTTTAGCAATAGACGCGCCTTCGGGCTTGGATGCTACCACAGGAAATATTCTCGGAATTTGTATAAAGGCCGAAAAAACAGTTACCTTCGGTCTTCCTAAGAGAGGGTTTATTAAAAGGCATGGCCCTGAAAATACGGGTGAATTGATTGTAGCGGATATTTCTCTTCCCAAGCAGCTCTTAAGGTAATTTCAGAATAGACAAAGCTACCACAGTAAAGAATGCCGACAATGGAAGGTTCTCTCAGGATACGCTTAAATTTTGTCCTATGCGTGAAAATTCCTTGCGCAGGAAACACGTAGACGGCCGGAAGCGATTGGCCTGTAAAATCTAGATAATTGATTGTTAAGGATATGATCGAGAAAAATGTAAAGGAGCTGTTGAATGAATTGCCTCGGGGTGTTGAACTTGTAGCAGCGGCCAAGGCCAGAACTCCTGAGGAAATTTTGAGGGCAGCAAGCGCTGGGGTAAGGATTGTGGGAGAAAATTATGTTCAGGAAGCGCTGGTTGCATTCAAAGCGATAGGGAAGAAAGTAACCTGGCATTTTATCGGGCATCTTCAAAAGAACAAGGTCAGAAAAGCAGTCGAGATGTTCGATATGATACAAACAGTTGATTCTTATGAGCTGGCAGAAGAGATTGATAGAAGGTGCGCTGAAATTAGTAAAATAATGCCTATGTTGATTGAAATAAATAGCGGTAAAGAAAGACAGAAATCCGGAGTATTGCCGGATAGTGCAATAGATTTGATAAAAGAAATTTCGATTTTTAAAAATATAAGGGTACTTGGATTTATGACTATGGGCCCCAGGTTTGGCGACCCAGAGGACTCTCGGCCGTATTTTATAGAGACAAGAAGGCTCTTTGATGAAATAAGGAAATTGGGCCTGTTGGGCGTTGAAATGAAATACCTCTCTATGGGCATGACGAACTCTTATAAAATTGCCGTAGAAGAAGGGGCGAATATTGTAAGAATAGGCGGTAAAATTTTTGGCGAAAGATGCAAAAAATAAATCGTCTGAGAGGAAGCTAGAAATGAAGGTAAAGATTCTTTTTGATAAAGACACTCTGAATAAAAAGCTTCATACCGGCTGGGGTGTTTCATTCTTGATTGATGATAAAATTTTATTCGATACCGGCGAAAAAGGCTCGTGGCTTATTGAGAATATGAATAACCTAGGAGTGGACATCGCGGGAATTAAAGCGGTGGTAATCTCTCACGACCATTGGGATCACACGGGGGGTTTATGGGAATTATTAAAGGCGAAGAATGGGCTTAAGGTATATGCCTGCCCCGGTTTTAGCAAGGAATTCAAAGAAAAGGCAAAGGAACTGCGGGCAGAGTTAATCGAAGCTGCTAACTTTACAGAGATTTTGCAGAATATCTTTATTACCGGAGAGATAGCCGGAGCTTATCACGGCAAATATATGCCGGAACAGGCAGTTGTCTTAAAAACAGAAAATGGCATTACCGTAATTACCGGGTGTGCCCATCCCGGAATTTTAAAAATGGCAGAGAAGGCAAAAACAAAATTTCCCGGTGAGCCTATTTATCTTGTCTGCGGAGGATTTCATTTAAAGGAATCGGATAGGCGGGCAATAGAGATTGTAGCGGAAAGATTTAAGGAGATGGAAATTAAAAAAGTCGGCCCTACTCATTGTAGCGGCCCGCAGGCAGAGGAGATTTTTAAGCAAGAATACGGCGACAATTTCATGCCTATAGTCGTAGGCGAGACTTTAGAAGCTTAAATGACCGATTAGAGAGCTTCGCTGAATCTCAGTCAGCAATATCTTAATAAATGGGAAAATCTACAAAGGGACCAAAGGCGAAAAGTGGCTAAAATATTTCTTGCTACCGGAAGAGGCGGGACCGGAAAGACTACATTCGTAGCCTTAGCTTCTCGATACCTGGAGGCGCCGTTTCTGCTTATTGATCTTGATCCTGACCAGAATTTGGCGGATATGCTTGGTATCGATCTGAAGGACAGGTCAATAATGACTATTTCCGACGCCCTTTACGATGTCATACAAAAAAGAAAGAGCGTCAGCAAATTTAATTCAACGCCTTTGCATAACCAAATGGAATATTTGCTGCAAAGCGATTGTCTATATGAGGGGGAAGGTTTTGATTTGCTTACTTTAGGTACGAAGCTGGTCCCGGGTTGCTATTGTGTCCCAGACGATTTGCTCAAGGTGCATATTCCAAGGTTGGCTAAAAACTATAAGAGTGTGGTAATAGATTCACCGGCCGGCGTGGAGCATTTAAATAGAAAAATAACTCAAGATATAAACGAGCTTTTTATTTTACTGGATCCTTCGATAAAATCAATAAAACATATAAAGAGGGTGGAGGATATAACTAAATCCGTTGGGATTCGCTATGAACATCTTTATATCGTAGGGAATTATGAATTTGACCCGGAGGCAGAAAATTGTTTGTGCAAAGTTACCCGGAATTATATTGGAAAGATCGAATACGACAGCGAATTAAGAAAGTATAACCTAAATGGCAAGTCGCTATTAGGGCTTCCCGACGATTCCCCTGCTTGTCTTTCCGTGCAAAGGATTTTAAAAGATACGGGAAATTTAATCTGAACCCCGTTTGAAATTTTGCTTAACGGGGTGGAAAAATCGATATTACTAACGGGGTGCAAATCCCTCATGCAGTAAATTTTAAAGGGTGTACTATTGTAGCTTGCGGCATATTACGGCATGAGCTAAATTATTTAAATAAAACAGGGTTTTTAAATGCCGATAGGATTCTATTATATTCAAAGAATATTTAATTAGTTTTCTTGAGAGAGTACTTGAATTCTCCGGTTGGATGAAGCTTGATATTGAACCCTGCAAAATCTCATTGGATAGATTAAAGCACCTATTGCGGGATGAGTTTTTTTAGTTCTAAACACGGACAAGAAAGGGGGACAAGGAATGGAAATTGATGCGAACGATAATAATTTTAAACAAGAGGTATTAGAATCAGATTTGCCCGTTTTGGTTGATTTTTGGGCTGTGTGGTGTGGCCCTTGCCTTATGGCTGCTCCGGTAGTTGAACAAATTGCCAAGGAGTATAAAGGTAGACTGAAAGTTTGTAAGTTGAACGTGGACGAGGCTCCCAGAACAGCCTCCGACTACGGCATTATGAGCATACCGACATTGGCAATTTTTAAAGAAGGAAAGTTAGTGGATAAAGTTATCGGAGCGCTTCCTAAATCTGAGCTGGAGAAAACAGTTAAGAAATATATTTAAGTTAAATCTTAAGGTATAAACGGGAGGTAGTAATTATGCCTATGTATACATATATCTGCAAAGACTGCGGCGAGAAATTCGATTTGTTGATGGGGATGACTTCAGAAAAACCGGAGCTTAAATGTAAGAAATGCAATAGTAGAAATATTGCAAGATCATTTTCAGCATTTAGCGTTGGAAGTTCGAGAGATAAGTCTTCTTCCGGGCCGAGCTGCCCGACGGGGACATGCCCTACTTGTTTTTAAAAAAGTTAAAATGTCTATTTTTTGTTGGCAGTTTTTGATTTTCTGGTAAGATATAGCCACAATCTGATTAAAAAGCGCGACTGGCGGTAGACATGGGAAACCATGCGGGAGCGCGATAAAGTAAAATCGAACGCCTGGGTTTTAAGAATCCGGGCGTTTATCTTTTTAAAGGAGATGATGAGATGTTTATACGGGGGAGATGGGATAAAACTATCGACATGAGGGATTTTATCAACAGGAATTATAAGCCGTATGATGGTGATGAATCTTTTTTATGCGGACCCACCCTAAGGACCAAAAAACTTTGGCAGAAGTGTCTTAAGCTTTTTGAGAAAGAGCAGGAGAATGGCGGTGTGTTTGACATCGATCCATCCACTGTATCAACGATCACAAGCCACAAGCCCGGTTATATCGATAAGAAGCTTGAGATCATTAAAGGGCTGCAGACTGACAAGCCGCTTAAAAGGGCGATAAAACCGCTGGGTGGGATACGCGTAGTGGAGAAGGCCTGTAAAGACTATGGGTATGAGCTGGATACTAAGGTAAGAGAGATATATTTAAAATATCGCAAGACCCACAATGACAGCGTCTTCGATTCGTATACAGCCGATATATTGAGGGCCCGCGGTACCGGGCTTATTACGGGTTTGCCGGATAATTATTCAAGAGGAAGGATCATCGGTGATTACCGGAGAGTAGCGCTGTATGGCATAGAGAAGCTTAGAAAAGTAAAAAAACACGATAAAGAGTTATTCGAGGACAATTCTTCTCAAGAGGCCATTCAATTAAGAGAAGAAATAGCGGATCAAATAGGCGCATTAGAAGATATCGTGGAGTTGGGCAGGTCGTATGGCTGCGATTTAAATAGGCCCGCGGAAAATGCGAAAGAAGCTATCCAATGGGTGTATTTTGCGTATCTTGCTGCGGTAAAGGAGCAGGACGGAGCTGCCATGAGTTTAGGCAGTGTGAGTAATTTTTTTGATGTATACATTGAAAGAGATATTAGGCGGGGGGTATTGACCGAAGAGAAGGCGCAGGAATTGATCGATGATTTTGTGATAAAACTGCGCATGGTGCGCCACTTGAGGCCGAAATCATATTCTGAGATATTTGCCGGTGATCCGGTATGGATAACGGAGAGCATCGCGGGGGTAGGCATAGACGGGAGGCATAAGGTTACAAAGACATCATACAGGTTTCTGCAGACTTTATACAATTTGGGGCCGGCGCCTGAGCCTAATCTTACGGTCCTGTGGTCTTCCCGGCTTCCGGATAATTTTAAGAGGTTCTGCGTTAAGGTATCGATTACCACGAGTTCTATCCAGTATGAGAATGATGACATGATGCGATTGCTCGGAGGAGATGATTACAGCATCTCCTGCTGCGTATCTCTCTTAAAAAACGGGAGTGAGATCCAATATTTTGGAGCGCGCTGTAATCTTGCTAAGGTCTTGCTCTATGCGTTAAATGAGGGCAGAGACGAGATCACCGGAGAAAAAGTCGTTCCCGGGATAGCGCCTTTGAGCTCTGATATCCTGGATCATGATGAAGTAAAACAGCGATTTATGCAGGTATTGCGCTGGACGACCAGGACCTATGTCCAGGCCCTTAATATTATACATTTTTCGCATGACAGGTATTATTATGAACGATCGCAGATGGCATTGCTTAATACCGAGTTGACGCGTTATATGGCGTTTGGCATCGCAGGCTTGTCGGTTGTCGCCGACTCTTTGAGCGCTATTCGTTATGCCAAGGTCAGGGCCGTACGTAATAATAAGGGGCTTACCGCGGATTTCAAGATCAGCGGGGATTTTTATGCTTTTGGTAACGATGATGACAGGGTGGACGGCAGGGCTGTGGACCTGGTGAATACATTTCTTGCCGAGATAAAAAAATATAAGTTTTACCGGGATTCCCTTCCGGCAGTTTCTGTCCTTACTATCACTTCGAATGTGATGTACGGCAAAAAAACAGGGGCTACTCCCGATGGCCGAAAGAAAGGCGAGCCCTTTGCTCCCGGGGCCAACCCGATGCACGGCCGGGATAAAAACGGGGTGATCGCCTCTTTGAATTCCGTCGCAAGCATTCCCTATTCGGAATGCCGGGATGGCATATCGAACACCTTTACCACGGTCCCGGATACCTTAGGGAAGACTCCGGAGGAGCGCGTAGGCAACCTCGCGGCTCTGCTTGACGGTTATTTTATCAAAGGAGCCCAGCACCTGAATATCAATGTGATCGACAAGAAAACGCTTAAAGACGCGATGCGCCATCCGCATAAATATCCGCAGCTGACTATTCGCGTATCAGGGTACGCGGTTCATTTTAACAAATTATTGCCCGCTCAGCAAAGAGAGGTCTTAGCCAGGACGTTTCATGAAACTATGTAATAAGGGGCCTCGTGCCGGGAGGATCCATTCACTAGAAAGTTTCGCGACGCAGGACGGGCCGGGGATACGTTTCCTTGTGTTTACCCAGGGGTGCCTCGCCCGTTGTTTGTATTGCCAAAATCCGGATACTTGGAATTTGAAATCCGGATTTGCCATGAACGCAGAAGAGGTGCTGCATAAAGTAAAACGTTGTCTGCCTTATATAAAGGCATCCCACGGAGGCATCACGGTCTCGGGAGGCGAGCCGCTTTTGCAGATGGAGTTTCTTATCGAGTTATTTAGACTTTGCAAAATAAATCATATCCATACCGCGGTGGATACAAGCGCTTTTTATAATAATCATGATAGTAAGTTATTACGGAAGCTTATTTCTCTCACGGGCCTTTTTATCCTGGATCTAAAGGCTGCGCGTGAGACTTTACATAAAAAGTTAACGTCAAGGCCGTTAAGCGAGGTGATTGATTTTTTAAACATCCTGGAATTGGAGAAAAAGCCTTATTGGATAAGGTATGTCCTTGTGCCCAAATTGAATGATTCAGAAAAAGATATGCAGGCATTAAAGCAGATTCTTGCCGGTCTTACCGGTTTGAAAAAATTCGAGTTTCTTCCTTACCATTCTCTGGGTAAGTATAAATGGGAATCCCTGAAACTCAAGTATCCGTTAGGCAATACTCTTCCGGCAAGCCCGCAAGATCTAAAAAGGGCTTTAACTTTTATTCAATAAACTGATGTATTCTCCGAGCAGTTAATCAAAGAAAGGATACCGATGAAGACTGATCTGCAGATTGCCCGCGGGGTGAAATTACGTCCTATTATGGAGATCGCGGAAAAAATAGGTATTTGCGAGGACGAATTAGAGCTTCACGGTAAGTATAAGGCCAAGGTCGAGCTTTCTATTTTACGGCGAATAAAGGGCAATCCTAACGGCAAATATATAGATGTTACTGCTATAACCCCCACTCCGCTGGGAGAGGGTAAAACTGTAACTACGATTGGTTTGTCGCTGGGATTAGCCAGGTTAGGGAAAAGGGTTTCTACATGCATACGTCAGCCGTCACTTGGGCCGGTGTTTGGCATAAAGGGGGGCGCTGCCGGAGGCGGGTACTCCCAGGTTATACCGATGGAAGATTTTAACTTGCATTTGACCGGCGATGTGCATGCGGTCGGCCTGGCGCATAATCTTTGCGCGGCATTCCTGGATAATTCTCTCTATCACGGCAATAAATTGAATATCGACCATTCGGCGATACTTTGGCGCAGGGTTGTGGATGTCAGCGACAGAGCTTTGCGTAACATTGCTATAGGCCAGGGATCGGCGGAAGATGGTGTCCCGCGCCAAACCGGTTTCGATATTACCGTGGCATCGGAGGTCATGGCAATCCTGGCTTTGGCCGGCGATCTCAAAGATTTACGGCAGCGCTTAGGACGGATTGTTGTTGCTTTTACCCCTGAGGGCAAGCCGGTTACTGCCGAGGATTTAAAGGTGGCCGGGGCGATGGCAGTGCTTTTAAAAGACGCGATCAAGCCTACGCTCATGCAGACGACTGAGCATACTCCCTGTTTCGTGCATGCGGGCCCCTTTGCTAATATTGCCCACGGAAATAACTCGATCATTGCCGATAGGATCGCGCTTAAGCTCAGTGAATATGTGGTCACTGAAAGCGGCTTTGGGGCTGATTGCGGGGCGGAGAAAGCCTTTAATATTAAATGCCGTATCGGCGGCCTCGTGCCGAACGCAGCGGTAATCGTATGTTCTGTTCGCGCGCTGAAGATGCATAGCGGGCGTTTCAGGGTGGTGGCAGGAAAGCCTTTGAGCGAAGATCTATTAAAAGAAGATATTGAGGCGGTTAACCAAGGCGCGGTGAACCTGGAGAAACATATTGCGAATATACGGTTATTCGGGTTGCCCGCGGTAGTGGCGATAAATAGATTTACGACTGATACAGATAAAGAGATAGAGGCGGCGCGCAAGAAGGCTTTAGCTGCCGGGGCCGATGATGCGGTAGTAAGCGAAGCGTGGGCACGGGGCGGAGAGGGGGCGATAGATTTGGCCCGGGCGGTAGTGAAAGCCGCGGATAAACCCTCCCGGTTTAAATTTCTCTATTCGTTGGATGAGACTATTGAGAAGAAAATTAACGCCATAGCCACTAATGTGTACGGGGCAGCGAAAGTTGAATATTCGCCAGAGGCGGCCAAGAAGATACAGCTGTATACTAAGTTAGGCTACGATAAATTTCCCATTTGCATGGCCAAGACACATCTGTCTCTTTCTCATGATCCCGAATTAAAAGGCAGGCCCGAAGGATTTACTATCCCCATCCGCGACATACGGGTGGCGGCGGGGGCCGGCTTCCTGTATCCTTTATGCGGCAAGATGCGGACGATGCCCGGGCTGCCTTCAGTACCGGCAGGAACGCGTATTGATTTGGATGAGAATGATGAGGTGACGGGATTATTTTAAAGTAAGGAGGGGTAAGATGTTCAAGAAAATCGCGGGCCTGCTGGTTTTTTTGTTTCTCCCCGTCGTTTGCGCGTGCGCGCAAGAGGGTAAGCTGGAAGTGGTGACTACGTTATTTCCTACGTATGACTTTGCCAAGCAGATCGGTAAAGACAAGATCAATGTTTCTCTGCTCCTGCCGCCGGGAGTCGAACCGCACACCTTTGAGCCTAAGCCGCAGGATGTCGTCAGGATCAATAAAGCCGATATTTTTATCTATACCGGAAAGTATATGGAACCCTGGGCAGGGGATTTGCTTAAGGGGGTATCTAATAAAAAACTCGTTGCGCTTGATGTAAGTTCGGGGATTGAATTGATGGCTGCAGCGGATCATGATGAAGGAGATGCTGAAGATCATGCAGGAGAATATCACGAGAAAGGTGATGAGCCCGGCCATCATCATGGCGGCAAAGACCCGCATATCTGGGTTGATTTAGGCAATGACCAGGTTATGGTCGATACTATCGCCAAGGCGTTTGCCGATAAGGACCCTGCCAATAGCGATTTTTAT
>JBFZAQ010000066.1:0-5261 GCA_041308885.1 Candidatus Omnitrophota bacterium
TATCCTTTCTGGTTAGGCGGACATTGATGTGTCCAGCCTGGTTAATAAATCTCCAAACAGAAAGATACGCCTTTTTTAATTACTGTAAAGCTAATTTACACATAATTGAGTATACTACCGAGATTATGAAAATTCTTGCTAAATAAAATGTTCTATGTTATTGTAAGAGTGCGTGATACGCCTGATCAAGACCTTATAGCGCCTCGGCTTAGCGGGTAACTGAGCGCGTATTTTTTCTGTGAAGGAGGTTTAGTTGCCTCAGTACGAATTAAATTTGCGCGATTATATCAGGATCTTTCATAAGCGTAAGGCCCTGATTATCTTTATCTTCCTCGCCGTTACTTTCAGTAGTTTCTGGTACGTTTCCCGCCAACCCGTCCTTTATAATGCCAGCGTAACCATTAAAATCGAACAGCGTAATACCATCGCCGGGCTTTTGACCGAATGGATAGTTTATAATCCTGCGGATATCATGGAGTCGGAGCCTAAGATTATCAAGGGTTTTACTACTATGGAGAAAGTAGCCGGTCGGCTTAAACTCTTGCCGGATAACGCTGCTACCGAGGATATTAATGCCGTAGTGGGGGATTTGCAGTCTAAGATTGAGACTGAACGGGTGCCGGATACCAATATGATCCGGATTATCGCGACCGACGGTGACGCCCGTAAGGCCATGCAGCTGGCCAATACCGTTGCCGAGGTCTATATCCAAGAAAGCCTGGCCGACAAGGCCAAGCAGGCGCGCCAGACCCGCGAATTCATCGCCGAGCAGCTGGGCGCGTTGGAAAGCCGTCTCGGTAAATTCGAAGAGGAACTTCAGGGTTACAATAATAGCGACAGTAAAGTTACTATGGCCGAACCGATCAAGCAAAAGCTGGTGGAGTTGGAATTTCAGTTGGCTGAATTACTCCAGAAATATACCGATAAGCATCCGCGGGTTATGCAGCTGCGCGAACAGATCAAAGATATCGAATCGCAGGTGCAAGGATTTTCCAGCCAGGAGATCGAGTATGCCCATTTGAACCGCGAGATAGAGGTTAATAAGAAGCTTTATGGGATGTTCAAGGAGAAGTTGGAAGAGGCCCGTATTGCCGAAGCTCAGAAAGTCGGCGATATATCTATCGTTGACCCCGCGGTCATGCCGGGTTCTCCTATCGCCGGAAACCGGAATATGATGGTGGTAGCCGGCGCTCTGATGGGGCTGGTGTTGGGGTTTGCTTTGTCATTTATCTTTGAGAATCTGGACACTTCGATCAGCACTATTGAGGATGTTGAGAATGTGATTAAGTTGCCGGTTCTAGGGGTGGTTCCTTCGCTGGAAGATGATCTAGCCCCCGAGGCCGGTATCCTGGAGCGTTTGAAAGCCCGTTTTATTCCGTTGCCCAAAACCGACGCCCAGGAGCGGAAGACGCGGTTAGTTGCTCATTTTAAGCCGCAGTCGCCGGTAACCGAGGCCTATCGGAATATTCATACTAATTTAAAGTTGGATTCCACGCGGAAAACCATTTTAGTCACCAGCTCCAGCCCCCGCGAAGGCAAGAGCACAGTTGTATCTAATCTGGGCATTGTCATGGGCCAGACCGGCTTAAAGACTCTGTTGGTGTCGGCGGATCTGCGGCGCCCGGTCTTGGCCAAGGCCTTCGGTATCCGAAGAGAGCCGGGTTTAACCGAGTTAATCATGGGCACGCAGACTTTGGATAATGTGCTGAATAATATTACCGATATCTTATTAGGCGATTTGGAGTTTGACGACATCCGTAAAACCCCGGGCTTGGAGAATGTCTGGATTATCCCTTCGGGCAAGCTGCCCGCCAATCCGGTTGAGCTGCTTGATACCAAATCAATCTCCAAGCTGGTGGAGATGTTTTCGGCGCGCTTTGATGTGATTGTCTTTGATGCCCCGCCGGTGCTTCCGGTTACCGACGCCAGTATGCTCGCACCCAAGATGGACGCTACGATTATCGTCTATGAGATTGGCCGGACCAGCCGGGAAGCGCTATTGCGGACCAAAATTCAGTTGGAATCAGTGGGCGCTAAAGTGGCGGGCGTCATTCTTAACCATACTAAGCCTCAGACCGAAGCCATGGCGATCTATCCGTATTACTCGCAGAAATACCGTTATTACACTACTGAAGGTTCACAGCCGGAAGATGCCAAGAAAAAGGCCGTGAGGAAGGCGTAAGCAGTGGGGTTTAGTTCTCCTCCAAGCAGTTCTGTCTCTGGTGGAATTGTACTTGCCGCGGTTTTTATTATCACCGTTTTTCTTATTTTCATCGGTTTTCCCGCCCAGTCTATTTTCCTATTATTGTTTGCGACTATAATATTCGTCGTATCATTTTTAAATACCTACGTTGCGCTGGTGATTGTCGTTTTTTCGATGCTGCTTTCTCCCGAGATCGGAGCCGGCGGAATTCCGGGCAGGGCTGTGGTCATCCGCGCCGAGGACGTTTTTCTTTTTGTGATGTTCTTCGGATGGCTGGCAAAGATGGCCGTGAATAAAGAGTTGGGCTTTATGCGGGCCACTGCTTTGAACGCCCCGGTTACTATTTATATCTGCGCTTGCTTAGTTTCCACGCTCTGGGGCGTGCTTAACGGGTTTACGACTTATAAAAGCGCCGTATTTTATTTGTTAAAATACCTGGAATATTTCCTTTTGTATTTCATGGTAGTTAACAATCTGCGGTCCATGAAAGAGGCCAGGCAGTTCGTTTCTCTTTTGCTGGTGGTTTGTTTTTTGGTCTGTCTCTACGCTTGGCATCAGATCCCCTCGGGAGAGCGGATTAGCGCGCCTTTTGAAGGTAAAGAAGGAGAGCCGAATACCTTTGCCGGATATTTATTGTTAATGCTTTCATTAATCGCCGGCCGGTTGTTTTATAATAATTCTTCAACGCAGCGGTTCGTTCTGGCCGGTTTATTCGGGCTGGCGATAGTGCCTTTCGTTTATACTCTGTCGCGCGGGGGATGGCTGGCTTTTTTCCCCTCGTTTCTGACTTTTATTATTCTGCAGAAGCGGATGCGGGCCCAGTTAATCGCGGTAATGATAATTTTGGTTTTTATTTTGCCGCATGTTGTGCCTAAGCGTGTGCACGAGCGGGTCCAGGAGACCTTTGTGGCCGATAAGTCCTATAAGGTTATGGGCAAGAAGGTAAATTTAGCCGAGTCGGCGGCGGCGCGGCTCGACTCCTGGAAGACCGGCCTGACGACGTGGCTGTCGTCGCCGATATTGGGAAAAGGCATACCGGTGAGCGCGGTTATCGATAATCAATATACCCGCGTATTATCCGAGACCGGAATCGTCGGGTTTATCGCTTTTCTTTGGATGCTGGCGACGTTATTCCAGGTTGGGCTTAAGGCGTTTTACTTGGATGGCGCCGGTATTTTTACCCGGGGCGTCAGCCTGGGGTTTTTGGCCGGGATGGTGGGGATTCTGGCCCATTCGGTTACGGCGGCGGATTTTATCGTGGTGCGGATCATGGAGCCGTTTTGGTTTCTGGCCGGCATTGTGACGATACTTCCGGAGTTGGAGAAGACTAATGAATAAAGTCATTGCTAATACCGGCATTATTCTTCTGGGAAACGTATTTGCGCTAGTTATCGGGCTGGCTACCAATATTCTGCTGGTGCGTTTCCTGGGGGCGCCGGAATTCGGGACGTATTCTTTTGTCTACGCATTTATCGGGTTCTTTGCCATCATTACTGATTGCGGTATCGGCGCCATTCTGATCCGCGAGCTTTCCCAAGACCGCGCCCGCCGCGATCTGATTGTCGGCAACGCCATTATCTTAAAATTAGCCTTATCGCTGATCGCCTTCCTTTTATCCTGCGCTGCGGCTACAATCATGGGGTATCCGTTGACAACCCGGCTGTTAATGTATCTGGCGTCGGTAAGTTTCTTCTTCACTTTTGTCAATGTCTTACGCCTTCTTTTTCAGGTGCATCTGGATATGCGCATTCCCGTTGTCGCGGATATCGCCGTCGTGGCGGTCAAGCTGGCTTTTATTGTCTGGCTGGTTTTTCTGAAGGCTTCCTTGGTTTGGTTTGTCCTAGCTGAGCTTTTGAGCAATATTCCCGGGATCCTGATTATTGCCTATCGCTGCCGGGTGTATGTCCGGCCGAGCTTTCGGATTGACCTGGCGCTTTGGCGATTCTTATTCAAGGAGAGCTGGCCGTTGGCTTTATCGACAGTGCTGGCGATGATCTATTTACGCGTTGATCAGATTTTATTATTTCGGATTAAAGGGGCGGCGGCCTTGGGGTATTATGCCCCGACGGTAAAGATCGCCGAGCTATTCAATCTTTTACCCATTGCCCTTATGGCTACGGTCTTTCCGCTGTTTGCCAAATATCACGCCGATAGCCGGCTTTCGCTTAAAAAAGCCTATGACGCCAGCGCTAAATACCTCTTGGCCCTGATTATTCCCGTGGCCGGAGCGGTAACGCTCTTGGCGGATAAGATAATTCTGCTGATGTACGGCAGTGAGTTTCTGCCTTCGGCTCCGGCGTTGATCATTCTGCTCTGGTCGGAAGTCTTTATTTTTGCCGGTTCGGTGAATAATAAATTGCTTATTTCGATCGGCAAACAGCGGGTTGATTTTTGCTTTACCGGCGCCAGCGCTTTACTTAATGTCGGTTTGAATCTTATATTGATCCCGCGTTTTAGTTTTGCCGGCGCGGCGATGGCCAGCCTGGCGGCCTACGCGCTCGGGCCGGTGCTTAACTATTTCTATAAACCCCTGCGCAGTTACGCCCGGAGTATGTTTATTCTAATGCTTAAGCCTTTAGCCGCCACAATTTTACTGATGGCGGTCATGTACGCGGGGCGGGATTATTTGGTCTTATCGGTGATCGCCGGGGTCTTGACGTACATAGTTGCGATGTTGCTGTTGAAAGGGATTAGTGTACCGGAGATAAGGATGTTGATCGATAAGAAGATAGAAATGATATAGATATGGATCCGGTTGCCGTCGGATTCTTCAGCGCCTACGGCGCTTCAGAATGACGGGGGTGCGTAATTAGGTGAGCCGGTAAGCCAGTGCGCCGGTGCGCCGGTAGCGGAGTCGTCATCCCGAGCGAAAACTTCGTCATCCCGAGCGGAAACTTCGTCATCCCGAGCGGAGCGAGGGATCCAGGTTGGCGTTAGATTCTTCAGCGCCTTCGGCGCTTCAGACTGACAAGTATATGATTGTGAGGAGAGTATGATTAGCGCGCAACAGAAGGAGTATCATTGCTTCACCGGCGGCGCCGAGGACCGTGCTAAGAAC
>JBFZAQ010000067.1:0-5527 GCA_041308885.1 Candidatus Omnitrophota bacterium
TGTAAAAGAAGAGCAACTGGCGCACTTCACAGACGTGCTTTACCAGATCAGCAGCATAAAAGCAATGGCACGGGCTGACAACGCAGCTTCTAAGAGGATCACAGGGGTTATGGACAATTTTATAAAAACTGACAGCCAGCCGCAGGATGACCGTAACGGAAATGCTATATACGTTGAATCGTATAAGCTTATTCTAAGATATCTCGATCAGCAGGGCAAGGCGGAACTTATTTCGGGAAACCGGATAGAATCGCAAAAAACAGAGCTTTCCAGTCCCGCCTTGCAAAGTGGTTTCGGTTTCTTAGAAATAGAAGAGATCCGGCTGAAAGCAAGAGAAGTGCCTTCCGATCTACGCAGAAGCGTGTGTTTTGATGCGGTGCTGACTATTTTGAACAGACTCGCGCCTGGCTGGTTTGACCGCTTGAGAATATGGTTCTTCGTAAAACGAGGCAACCTTTCTTCCTTAGGTCAGCTGGCCAAACCCCTGATTAAAAAGCTCAATGTAACGGATACTATAAAAGATGACGTATCTCGCGCAGTTGATTTTATTCTTAATCCGGATACGGCATTCAAATACTTTTCTGAAGATGCCGAGCCAGTGCGTGGCGTTGGCAAGTATTGCCTGGGTTTTGCGAATCAAGCCAGCAAGGAAATCGTGTTCTCGAATTCATTTTTGGATAAGGATTCTATATTAGGGCAATCCTCAATACTTGCTGAGGCGCTATTGTGGATGACGCTTGAATCAGAACAGGCATTCCCCGGTCCTATAAGCAGGGCAGTATATGTTAATTCGCTCATGGAAAAATTGTTTAACCCGAGTCAATTACGGGGGGCGATTCGAGAATATGTACTATCGGAAGTCGAGCTACGCGCTGATGCTGCCGGCGTTCCGGCAGCGCCTTTGCCAACGCCTACCCCTGAAGCACCGGACACTAATAGCGCTCCAGAAGAAGCAATTGATGAAAAAGATATAATTGATACACATCAGACCCTGGATGCTGGCGGCTTAGAGAGGTGGCCGCCATGGAGGGTAGTGATAGATATCGCGCAAAACCATGTCGATGAAACGCGTAACAGAATGGCAGAGCTTTATGAGGAAGGAAATCATGACGCAGCAAAGCAAATAAAAGCGGGACTATATTTGGTATTGAAGGATAGCTCCAAGGTCACTTTTGCGGAAGCAAAGGCAAGAGGGCTATCTCACGCGGATATAAAGGAAATAGTTTTTTTTGATGAGGGCGATGGCTATGACGTTAAGATGCTCCAGTATAGGTTAAGCCACGGCAAAAAAACGGCCAAGTTCTCATCCGCTAAATTAGCTGCTTTCGAATCTCTGGGCATAGATCTGCCGGGCGGACAATTTGGCGAAGGGCAAAAGATGCTCGCCGCGGCAATATTAACTACTCGCAGCCAGCAAGAATCACAAGGTTTTCCCGAGGCTGTACGCGTAGGGTTAGTGTACAAATCTCAAAACTGGGAGGCCGCGCTATTCGGCAGGCCGGTAGAAATTAAGAATAAGAAACGGACGATTACCACTCGCTCAGTAGCCTTCAAATCAATTGTTCAGGAACCATCGATACAGGGCTCACAGACAATAATCGTGAATCCAACGAAAAAAATATTTGACGCGGTTATGGATACCGATAATTTAGTATTAGACTTTTCTCCCGATGCCAAAGTAGTAGCGCAGTCAAGAAATGGCCGGGCGTTTGAGCATGGCGATGACCGGGAACCAAATATTTATGTAAGGGGCTATAAAGTTACCTCTATACGGGGTTTCCTTCAACACATTCAGAACGTCTACATACAAAGAATATTGTTTAATTACAGCCTTAATGAAGCAGAGATAAACAGGGATAGGGACCAGCTCTCAGCGGAAATCCTTGCGGAAATAGGAAAAATTCTTCTGGCGCTTACCGATAAAGAGGTCATTAAGCGCATTATTAAGGCTGTGGCAGAAAGTAAAGAACGCTATACTTGTAACCGAGGCTACGCTACCAGCGATTCGCAGAAGATTTTCGAATCTCTGGCGTTAGAAAAAGCATGGGGCAAGCCCGCCAACCAAGCGGTTTGGAAAGAGGCATTCTATGAATTATACGGCGATGACGCAATGCTGGCAAGCTCATCGGATTTTCAAAGCGACTCTTCGCGCCAGGCAATGGAAGCAGGGGAAAAGCTGGTTGCGTTGAATTACACCTTGTTCAGGCTATTCAAAGATATAGGGATCAAGACCGACTTAACATACAGTCGTGAAAGCCTGGATGAGTTTAAATTGCAGCTTTCTCTTGATTATAGGCAGGAGCGATGGGGCACATTGAGAATAGCGCTCGATTTCCTGCAAAACCACGCAGATGCGGTGAGAGAATCTAATGATAGCGCCCAGCAGCAAGAAAAGGCGCATGCGAGGGTAGAGTTTAAAATCAAGGGAGACAGCGCATGGAAAGATTGGGCAGAGTTTTCGCAATACGACAATGAACAGATCGTAGCGATCAGGTTGAGAGATACTACTGAAAACGGATATGATCAAGAGTATCTGCGGCATTTTGGCAGCGATAAATCAACCAGCGCAAGCCAGCAGGTAGGTCAGTTCGGAGAAGGCTTGAAATTAGCCACTGCGGCGTGTATCAGGCTTGGTTTTGACGTAACGCTTCGCTCCCGGGCCTGGCTGGCAGAGGCTTTTAAATATAAAGTGTACATAGATAAAGGAAAAGGCCAGCGCAATGAATATGACAGGCTGGGATTCAAGCTGTATAAAAATGAACAAGAAGCGGGTTCGGAAACCATCATAGCGTGCCCTGAAGATAAGCCTGATGCCAGGCAACACTTTAATGAATTAATCGATGTTGTCAGGGGAATAAAAACAATGGTGCTGCGCCACCAAGAAGTGGGGTTGGCTGCAGAAAATCCTCAGCCGCTAGAATCGACCGAGGCGGGAGATGTCGTTTCCTTAGAACAAGGCACGATTTATGTCAAAGATTTCCTGTTGACCAGCGAAGAAAAAGAACGGCTGCTCCTCAGTTATAATTTCAAACGTTTGACCATAAACCCGGATAGGGACATTCCGAGTAACAATGACTTAAGGGCTGCGGTAGGGGCGATTTTAAGCAGGATAGCCTCAAAAGAGCTTATCAAAAGCATTATCACAGCCGCAGCCCGTTCTCCCCATGGCAAATATCATGAATTCCAGGATTTAAGCCAATTAGAATCATTTGATGCGCAAGCATGGGTAGGGGTTTTTAGGCAGATGTTTGGTGAAAACGCGGTGCTTAAGTCAGAATTGAGCTCTGCAGAAATTGAGGCGAAATTTATAGAGTATAAAGTGGTCCATATGAATCAAGAGATAGCTTCGGCTTTATGGGCAAACGGAAAAGGGATTCCTTTTGACGTAGAGGTGATTCATCCTCAAATTGAATTTTTAGATCCAGGTCAGCTTACCGATCGAGAGCAAGGGCTGTTGGACCTTGCCCGTTTGTTAGACGAGGAACAGGCCCTCTTCCCGCACGCAAACGCGCGTACCATAGACTACAGGGTTTTTGAAAAGGCCACCAATAGCAGGGGCGCGACAATGGGTGTCGCAGGGGTGCAGTCGGGCAATGTAATCGGATTTAACCGTTCGATGTTTACCAATCCCGTCAAGTTTTTTGAAATTTACGTTGAAGAGATAGCACATCTAATAAGCGGGGCATCCGACGGCACAAGAGAACATTTCAACGAAGTCTCCGCGGCAATGGTCTGGATGGTGCAGAATTTGCAAACAGCAAGGGCGCGGGAAGCGATAGACAAGGTATTCCCCGGCTTTCAGGTAAACAGGCTGAAAGTGGTCACGCAAGAGGACGGCATACCCGAAGTGGTCGATAGCGAAGAAATGAGCTCTCCTTCGCAACAGGCGCAGTCAGCCAGTTCGCCAATTGGAGTTCAGGAAACATCTTCACCGGCTACTCAAAAAGTTGCGATATTCGAGTCAAGGGCTCAGATGAGGCAGGGGTTATTGAAGCGGTTTATCCCCGAGGCGCTTACGCAACTGAAAGGTTTTGAAAGAGGAAGGGACGGGCTTGCAAAAGAGCTGTTAGGGCTGGTGGATGGAATCTATCGAGATATGGGCGATAAAGATGAAGTGCCGGACGGTGCGCCTTCATTGAAGGACTATCATGGAGAGTGGCATAACCTGGACACTGCGTATATCATGTTACGCCTGTTGCAACAACTTGGTCTGAGCGGTGGAGACTCGGCGATTGGATTCATTGCGGCTTTGTTGCACGTTTTTCATGTCAGGCCGTTGATTGACGCGCAAGGAAAAGCAACGGCTTCGGACGTGAAAACAACCGTAAGGCAGCTTATGGATCTATTCGGTATTACAGAGTATGTGCTGCCTGATGAAGAAATGCGCCAGGGCTTCACGCCGGATGATACCTATACAAAATTTGTTACCGAAAGCCGTAAAACCGAAGCAAGGAGGCTTTTTGCGGCCTTGTTCGGCGAAGAAAAAATTATAAGCGCGTTTAAAGAAATAGCGGCGATGATACGCAGGAGTGATTACCCGTCAGATGCGCCGTTACCCGCAGTCCCTCGGTCCGGCGAATACAAGGAAGACGCGCGACAAATACGAAAGAACATCGAGCAACGGCTGAAAAACGACACCAGCGATAGCGCTTTGGACGGCCTTGTGGAAGAAACCAAGAAAGCCTTTTTCGATTTGCGGGGAAAAATTAATGCCGAGGAAAGCTTCAAGGATAAAAAAGCGCAAGCTGTGCAGTGGTATGAACGGGTGGAAACAATAGAAACAGCGTATCTGGCGGCCCTGCGCCAGGTCGCTGTAGGACGAAGGCAGCTGATACATGATTTAGCCGTGTTTCTTGAGAAGGTGGCTGACCAGGCCGGATTTTACGTGTTGGGTGAAGCGGCCATGGTTGAGCGCGATGTAGTCGGAGGCCTCAGCAAAGAAAATGGTTTAGTAAGCGCCTGGGGTACATTTCCATATTTTATCTTGGAGGAACTGCTCGTTGATTGGGTGCTTGAGCGCATGGAAAGGCTGCCCGCAGGGTACAAGATAAATTTCATAAGGAACACCGATCATTTCGCGAACAGGACGCAAGAGCATGCAGCTGCGCTCAAGGATAATGACCCCCTCAAGCCGGGTTTGCAGGCTTCAGTGGAGAAATGGTCAGCAATAAGGAATTCTGTTATTAAGCAATTAGGATTGTCCGTTGATGACGTGTCTACATTCAGCTCTCCGGTGAAAACAGTCAGATTTGTCGACCATCCTTTAGATCATGAGGGGTCTTACAGTAAAGAAGCTTCGCATAATCTGCGCGAATTCTTGGAGGCGACAGGGTTACAGGAAGGAACGGTTTTGAACATCGGCTATGGCCGTAACGCGTTATCCGCGGCCGGTTATAACGTAATCAACGTAGACGAATTGCAACACTTCGGGATCGAGAATACTGACTTTCGCACATTCCATCATGATTTTTTTGCTCAAGATTTCCTGGACGAACTACCTTTACAAAATAAGCCGGAAGCCGTTTTA